>NZ_BAAHAW010000022.1:0-35591 GCF_054777235.1 Humibacter antri
ACCCGCCCAGCGTCGCCAAAGCTCGAGGATGCCGGCAATCACGGCTGCCACCAGGGCGGCTGCTCCCACTGTGGTGAGTAGGAAGAGCTTGTCGTTGGATCCGAACAGCTCGATGGCGAGCTCCTTCGCCCAGCGCGGGACGATGTCGACCACGAACGACCCGACCGCGATCAGCGGGCTCGCATCTCGCGCGGCGAGAAGTGCGACCACTTCAGCGACGGCGACGAAGAGGGCACCGCTCACCGCTCCTGCCAGCGCAGCCCACCCGCCCGCCGCGAGGTGTCTTCTTCTGATGCTCACGAGAATTGTTCGGTACGCCCACGGCGACCGGATTGGCGATTCACGCAATTCGGCATCATTTGCAAGGGATGGCCCACGGGTGCCGAACTCTTGGTGACTACCGCCGAGGCGGGCCTTCCGATGTGCATCCGCTCGTAAGCATCACCTGGGGAGCACGCATCGTTGTCGACACGCTGCAGTCGTCGAGGACGCTGCGCCTGTCCGACTGATGTGATTTGACGACAATCCAACGACATTGCAACTTATCCAAGACTCCGCAACCGTCGCCGATGTCCTGATGCAGAACTGTCACCGATGTCCTGCGAGATGACGATTTCAGGGCGGCCTCGTTGAGGTGATCCGCGACTGCGTTGAGGTCATCGTCGAAGAGGTCCGCATAGACGTCGAGCGTCATCCAGGCCGATGCGCGGCCGGGCACGCGCTGCACCGCATTTACGTTTGCGCCGGAGCTCACCGCAAGGCGTGCAACGGTGTGCAGGAGGCCGCCTCGCGGTTCGGGTCAGGAGGCGGCCTCAGTCAAAGCGGGTGTTTCTGCTCGGCGGCTCGGGTTCCGCCTGATCAATATTCGCGGGCGAACCTCAAGCCGGAACGCGCATGCTGCTCAAGACGGGCTCAGGGATGCCCACACACTGGCTACGGCGGAAGCGCTGAGCAGGCAATCTGCAGCCTGGCAACACCACGGGCGTGGCAGATGTAGAACTCATGAACGCCGTTGCAGCGCTCATCAAAGAGGCCGGATGGCCCAGGGGTGGCACCGCGGCGCCATCCGGACGAGGCACGAGCCGACGTCCTGCGAAGCAGCGGGCCGGCAGGTGCGGTGCCGTCTACTTGCGGAGTGCGAAACCGCCGCCCCAGCCGACGATCTCCTGCGCGGCGAGGGTGATCTGCAGGAAGCCGAACGCCTCCAGTTCGCGGGCGCGCTTGAGGGAGCCGATCGCAGCTGCGGCGAGGCCGCCGTCGGTGACCGCCGTGACGAGCGCTTGCTTCGCTTCCTCATCGTCGCCGGCGACCAGCACGGTAGCGGGCACGTCGCCGATCTGGCCGGACGCCAGGGTGCCCGCGAAGTTCGTGTTGAAGGCCTTCAACACGCGGGCGCCTGGCACGCGCTGCTGCAGTTCGGCGGCGGCGGACGAGTCCGCGGGAACGGTCAGTCCATCGAAAGTCGTCATGTCGACCGGGTTGGTGACGTCGACCAGGATCTTCCCATCGAGCTGCGCACCATAACGGTCGGCGAGTTCGGCCAGCGCCGGATAGGGCACGGCGAGCACCACGATCTCACCCGCGATCGGGTCGCCGATGAGGCCCGATGTGCCGCCCACGTGCTCGGCGAGGGTCGCCGCCTTCTCGTGCTCACGGCCCAGAACCTGCACCGACGCGCCGCCCTTGGCGACCAGCGCGGCGACTGCGGATCCGACGTTTCCCGTGCCGATGACGGTAAAGCTGCTCATTCCTGCTCCTCGATATGTGTGTCAGCTCGATTGGTGTGTCAGCAAGCCATTCGCTTGCCCGGGCAACAACATTACCACGATTCTTTGCCTGGGCAACTATTAGCGCATATCATGGCTACATGGGGCAGACAGTACCGCGGATGAACCCGGTCCAGGCTCGGGCGTGGATGGCCCTCGTCTCCGCGGCCGAGCTGCTACCGCAAACGCTCGACGCTCAGCTGACGGCGGATGCCGGCCTCATCAACTTCGAGTACGGCGTGCTCGGGATGCTCAACGTCGCGCCCGACTGCACGCTGCGTTCGGGCGAACTGGCCGCGGCGCTGGGTGCTCCCGCGCCCCGGCTGTCGAAGGCGGTGTCGCGGCTCGAGAAGCGGGGCCTCGTCGAACGGGTCGCGTGTGCAGGAGACGGGCGCGCGATCAACGTGCACCTCACCCGCGACGGCCGCCGCGCGTGGCTGAAGGCCACCCCATCCCACATCGCGCTCGCCCGGGACACACTGCTCGGCGACTTGACCGCGGAGCAGCTGACATCGTTGGCGCAGCTGCTCGAGATGATCCTCACCCGCCTCGACCCGGAGCACACTGTCGGCGTGGTGCCGGAGCGGGAACAACTCTCAGAGGTGCGTTGAGGCGTAGCCGAAACGCCCGATCAGCGCTCCCCGCTCTTCTCTGCGGCCGGGCGCTGCCGCGGCTGTGTTGCTCTGCGGCCGTGCGCCTCTGCGGCTGTCTCGCTTTGAGGCGGTGTTCCTTCGCGGCCGTCATCGTCGCGACCGCGGTGAGAGCAACCCGCTGACGTCACATCACGTCGCAGACGGATGGTCCGGAGATGTCGCGGCAGGCCTCGCGTCAGGCCGCTGCCGCGGGTTGGTCTGTTCCGCAGTACTTGCACTTGCTCGCTCCGACAGGGATGTCGGCGGAGAGGCAGGCCGGACAGGTCTTGGTCGGGGCGGGGTCCCCGAACACGACGACGCCGCGACGCGCCTGGATCGCCTTGTACGGGACAACGATCACGAAATACACGACCGCCATGAAGATGATGAAGTAGATGATCGCGGAGATGAAAGCACCGAGGTCGAGGAACGTCGCCTTGTTGCCCGGTGCGCCGAGCTGCCACCCCAGCCCTATGGTCTTGCCGCCGGCGGCCGCAGAGATCAGCGGATTGATGATCGAGGTGGTGAACGCCTGCACCAGCATGCTGAATGCCAGCGCGACGACGAGGCCGATGGCCACCGTGATGACGTCGCCCCGCATCAGAAAATTCTTGAAACCTTTGATCATCGTTCTGCCCTTCGCTCGAACGGTTCGACCGCGTGGTGTGTGAATGTCGCACTTTCTTCACGGTAGCGCGCGACTGTAACCCCGCACCATCCCTCTCGGCGCGGCACGGGCCATGGCAGCCACCCGGTCGGCACTAGGAACGATCGAGGCATGGTCGTTTGCGGTCGAACACCCAGTCCGCCACCAGGTACTGCATCGCCAAGGCGTCGTCGCGGGCTCCGAGCCCTTCGCGGAGGTAGAGCTCGTGGGCGGCGACCAGCCGTTCCTCGTCGATCGTGACCCCCAGGCCGGGAGTCGTCGGCACCGCGATGGCACCGTTCTCGATCCGCAGCGGATCCGTGGTCAGTCGCTGGCCGTCTTGCCAGATCCAGTGCGTGTCGATCGCGGTGATGTTCCCCGGCGCGGCGGCCGCGACGTGAGTGAACATCGCAAGGGAAATGTCGAAGTGGTTGTTCGAGTGCGAGCCCCAGCGCAGTCCCCACGCGTCGCACAACTGGGCGACGCGAACAGAGCCGCGCATGGTCCAGAAGTGCGGGTCGGCCAACGGGATGTCCACAGCGTTGGAACGGATGGCGTGGCCGAGTTCGCGCCAGTCCGTCGCGATCATGTTGGTCGCCGTCGGCAATCCGGTGGCCCGCTTGAACTCGGCCATCACCTCGCGTCCCGAGTAGCCGCCCTCAGCGCCGACGGGGTCCTCGGCGTAGGCGAGCACGTCGCGGAGGACACGGCCGACACCGACGGCTTCGTCCAGCGGCCAGGCGCCGTTGGGGTCCAACGTGATCCGGGCCTCCGGGAACCGTCCGGCAAGGGCGGTGATCGCGTCGACCTCATCCCTGGCGGGGAGCACGCCCCCCTTGAGCTTGAAGTCGCGGAAGCCGTAGCGGTCGTGGGCTGCCTCGGCCTGCAGCACGATGGCTTCGGGGGTGAGCGCCTCGCGTCTGCGCACCCTGCCCCACGCATCCGAATCGTCGTCGTCGGCGACGTACGGCAGGTCGGTCTTGTCCTTGTCGCCGACGAAGAACAGATAGCCGAGGGTGTCGACGGTTGCCCGCTGCCTTCCGTCGCCCAGCAGAGTCGCGACCGGCACGTCGAGGTGCTTCCCCAGAAGGTCGAGAAGTGCGGCTTCGAACGCGGTCACCACGTGGATGGTGATGCGCTGGTCGAACGTCTGCTGACCGCGGCCGGATGCATCGCGGCCCGAGAACTCGGAGCCCACCCGGGAAAGCGTGTCGAGGTACGCGCCGACGGAACTGCCTTCGACGAGCGGTCGAGAGTCTTGCAGCGTCTGCCGAATGGCCTCACCCCCTGGCACCTCGCCGACGCCGGTGTTCCCCGAGCTGTCGGTGAGACGCACGATGTTGCGGGTGAAGAAGGGGCCATGCGCGCCGCTCAGGTTGAGCAGCATGCTGTCTCGGCCCGCGACCGGGATGACCTCGACCGTGGTGATCGTGGGGGTGCTCGTGCTCATCGCTTCCTCGTGTTCTCACTCCTGGCGCAGGCGGCCGTCGACGGAGCGCCGGATGCCGAGAGGGTTGTCATCCTGCAATTCCGCCACTGGCTGCAGAGCCGCCGCGCGCTCGGCGGCGCAGTCCTGGTGGTCGCCGCGGCGATGGCGCTGATGGGCGTCTCGTTGGCGCTCGGCTCGATTCCCCTGGTCATCGCGGCGTTCGTGATCGTCGGGTTCGGCATCGGCGTACTCGACGTGCTCATCAACGTCGAAGGGTCCGCCGTCGAGGGCCAGGCGAAACGAACGCTGATGCCACTGATGCACGGCGCGTGGTCGGTGGGCGCGGCGATCGGTGCGGGCATCGGCGCGGTGTGCGCGGCGATCGGAATCGCGCCGGCCGTGCAGTTCATCGGCGAGGCCGTGCTGATCGCGCTGCTCGCGTTCGTGATCGCGCCGGCGATCGCACCCGGTCCGCGGCACGAGGAGCCCAAGGAAGAACTCACGCGGTGGCAGCGCGTCATGCAGTGGGCGCGCGGATGGCTGGACTGGCGCCTGCTGCTCATCGGTGTGGTGATGCTCGGTGTCGAGCTCGGCGAGGGATCAGCGAACAGCTGGATGACCCTGGCCGTGCACAACGACCACGGCCAGACCGCTGCTGTTGCGGCGCTGTTCTTCACCGTGTTCGCCGTGGGGGAGGCGCTCACGCGCATCTTCGGTGGACCCGTGGTGGACCGCGTCGGCCGGGTTCGGGTCATCCGCTACACGACCGCGCTCGGCGTGGTCGGCGTGACGCTGTTCATTCTGGGCGGCAACCCGTTGCTCGTTCTGGTCGGGGTGCTGCTGTGGTCGGTGGGGGTGTCGATGGGGTTTCCGCTCGGGATGTCGGCCGCAGCCGAGAGCGGACCGAACCCGGCAGCGCGGGTCAGCGTCGTGGCATCCGTCGGGTACTTCGCCAACCTCGCCGGACCTCCGGTGATCGGCGCGCTCGCCGAGCAGGTCGGACTGCTGAACTCTCTGTGGCTCGTCGTCGCCCTGATGGTGGCCGCGTTCGCAGTCGCCGGGGCGCTGCGCCCCGTGCGGCGCTGACGCTCCACGGGCAGCGGATGCCCGCCACCCGGCGGGCGAGCACGTTGCGGTCCAACCACCACGGTTTCGACGTCCGCTGCGTGTCGGCTCGTCGACTCCGTGTCGGGTCATCCGCTGCGTGCCGGCTCATCGACTCCGTGTTGGCGCGTTCGGCGCGTGCGTGCTCGTCGACTCCGGAGCGTCTCGTCCGGCTCGTGCATGCTCGTTCGGCGCGAGGCCGCTAGCCGCGCGGCGACTCTGCGGATGCCGATGTGGATGCGGATGCGGGAGTGCGGGCATCCGGTCGTGTCTTGCCGCGGAAGCGGCCTACGGCGATCACGAGAGCGGCGACGACCGCGATGCCCACAGCGATGGCGACGACGTACACCACGACACCGAGATAGCCGCCCGTGGTTGCCGAGTGCGGGTCGAGGAACGGATACGGGTACCAGTAGGGGGCGCCCGTCGCCGGGTTCGTGGCCAACGGGCCGCGCAGCATCGTGTAGATCACCCAGGCGAACGGAAAGCCGAGCACCGCACCGATGGCGCCCCAGCCGAGGCAGCGGCGACGTGGTCCGAGCAACAGGTCGGCCAGCAGGAACAGCGGACCGACCACGTGCAGCACCTCATTCGACCACGGCACGGTCGTGCCCTGCGGCAGCTGGATGCCGCGCAGCAGTGTGTTGTAGACGATTCCGGTGACCAGCATGTAAGTGGTGACGCTCGCGAGAGCGATCGCCAGAGCGCGAGGCTCCGCAGCGGGCAGTACGTGTCGCGTAGGCAGCGCTTCCGACGCGCTCCGCGTGCGCGACCCGGGCGCCGCATCCGCGCGGCCCCGCCACCAGAACCAGGCAACGGCCCACGCCAGCACGATGACCGACAGCACGTTGGAGAGGATGGTGAAGAAACTGAAGAAGTTCGCGATGGTGGTGCCGACATCGCGCCCGGAGCCGATCGCCCCGCCGATCGTGACGTCGGCCTGCACGATGACGGCGACTGCGATGAGGGCGGCGGCGACGGCGCGCAGCACCGTCCATGTGGTGGCCCAGATGGGCGTGCGCAGCATGTGTCGACCCTATAGGCGATTGCGATGCCGAACCGATTGAGCCGATGAGTGGGGGAGCCGCGATGGGTGAGCGGGACGGCCTCGCACGTAGCTGGGCGGTCGCGGCGGCTCCATCACGAAATGGCAACGAACCCCTCAAAGCGTCTTCAGCCGACTTCGACCCTGAATTCGGCTGCGTGCTTCAGCATGGGATTCAGGCGAACAACGGCGCTCACCTGAAGTCAGGTAGTGGTCGTGCCGCGGCAGGCGGCACGACCGGTGAAGTCATGCAGGGGGTTCCATGAGCGTCTGGTCGTTCATCAGGGTTGTCGGAGAGACGGATCGCGAGCCGCGCGGACGCGTTTCGGTGTTCGTGCGCATGCTGCTCACTATGCTCGCCGGCGCGCTCGCCGCAGGCGTGGCAGTCGCGCTGATCGTCGGGCTCGCCGTGCTGATCTGGGGCGGCACGTTCACTGGCCTCGCGCAGCAGATCGGCCATATGTAGCGGCGTCGGACTCAGTCGGATCGTATCGGATCGGATCGAGCCGTGCCTGGTCTGGTCGGGTCTGAGCGTTGGCGACGGGTGCGCCTTCACCGGCATCGGCGGTGGAGCTGCGCGAGCTTTCGGCCTCAGGCACGGGCATCCCGCGGCAGGCGCAGAGCCACGATCGCGGAGGCGGCCACTGCGCCGGCGCCGAGCAGGAAGATGAGATCGATGGCTCGCGCAGTGACGTCGATACCGGCACCGGCGGGTACGAGCGCGCCGAACACGGTGGCGAAGACGGTGGCGCCGAGGGATGTGCCGAGCGTCTCCACGAAGCGGATGCCCGTGGTCGCGATCCCCAGGTCTCGCCGCTCGACCATGGCGAACAGCAGGAAGAACTCGTTCCCCAGTCCCAGACCGAGGCCCACACCGAAGAGTGTCATCAGCGCCCACAGCAGCACGAGTGGCGTCGCCGCCGTGCAGAGCGCGAAGCCGGCCAGTGCGAGTGCGCTCACCGCCGAGCCGAGTGCGATGGAGGTGCGCAACGGCCGCCGGTGCTTCACCAGGCGCGAACCCGCGAAGGCGCCCGCCCCCAGGCCGAACGCGAGCGGAAGCATCTGCAATCCCGTCTGCACGGGTGTCGCACCCCGCACGAGCTGCAGCTCGAGGGTCAGGTAGACGATGCCCGCCCCGAAGCCCAGCCCGCTCGCGAACTGCAGCACCGTGATGATGCGTAGCCCGGGGTGGCGCAACAGCCGGGGAGGGAAGAAGGGATCACGCGCCGTCCGCTGCCGCCAGACGAACGCCACGAGTGCGGTGACGGCCAGGACGATCGTCCCGATCGTCTGCCACGACCCCCAGGCGAACTGGTGTCCGCCGAACTGGCACAGCACGATGACCGCCGCCGCGGACAGCGCAAGGAGTCCCGCGCTCGGTAGCTCCAGGCCGCTCCGCTGCCCAGGGCCGCCCGGCTGCTTTGGGGCGGGCATCCGGAGCGCGACGATGAAGATGACCAGGGCTGCCAGGCCGAGGGGCACGTTGAAGAGGAACACCCAGGGCCAGCCGAGGGCGTTCACGAGCAGACCGCCGACGAGGGGGCCCAGTACGATGCCGAGGCCCACCATGGCTGCGGCGATGGCGTTGCTGCCGCCTCCCGCGTTCGCCTCGCCCGAGTCGGCGCGCAACTGGCCGATGAGCACCATGGTCACACTCATCAGCCCGCCTCCGCCGAGCCCCTGCAGCGCCCGGAACAGCACCAGCTCCTGCATGCTCTGAGCGAGGCCGCAGAGCAACGAACCGGCGAGGAAGACGGTGAGGGTGGCGATCATGACGGGCCGGACGCCGAACGAGTCGGCCAGCTTGCCGTAGAGCGGCTGAACGACGGTGCTCGCCAGGGCGTAGGCGGTGACGAGCCACGGGATGGCGGCGGCACCGCCTCGGGGCTGCAACGCCTGGGCGATGGGGACGGCGGTGGTGGTGACGATCGTGTTGTCGAGGATGGCCATGAGCATGGTGAGTAGGCCGGCCGTCATCACCAAGCCGGTGGCGGTCTTCGACATGCCGGGCGCGGCGGTCTGGGTGGTCATCTCGGTCTCCGTTCCTATGACTGGACCAAGAATAGACTCATCATAAGTATGTAGCAAGTCTAGTTTTATACTCGACACACGAGCTGCGTAGACTGATGGTGTGAGCGAGACCGGACTGCGGGAGACGAAGAAGGCGCAGACGCGTCTGCACATCGCCAGGACCGCGCTCGGTCTCTTCCTCGAACGCGGATTCGAGCGGGTGTCCATAGCCGAGATCGCCCAGGCCGCCGGCGTCGCCAAGATGACCGTCTTCAACTACTTCCCCACCAAGGAGGACCTCTACTTCGAGTTCACGCAGGGCAAGAATCTGCCCGAACTCGGTGATGCGGTGCGCTCGCGCCCGGAAGGGGCGACACCGCTCGACGCCATCCACACGCTCGTGCGCACCGACCTCGAACGCCATGCGGAATGGACCGGCCTGCACGACGGCGTCGCCAGGTTCTCCCGGATCGTGTTCGAGAGTCCCACCCTGCTCGCCGGCTACGAGAGGCTCTTTCAGCAGGTCGAGGCCGCTCTCACCGCAGCCCTCGCCGAGGAGCGCGGCATCACGGCGCCGCTCAGCGACATCCTGAACCGGCTCCGCGAGCGAGAGAGCCTGACCGTCGAGGAGAAACGAGCCGCGCTCGACTCGGACTATGTGCAGCTGCGGATCGCGGCGGCGCAGATTCTCGCGGCCATCCAGAACCTCGTCGCCGTGAACCTGCTGCGTCAGACGCTCGGTCAGGACGCTGCGACCACAGAGGCCCGCGCGCTCGCCGAATGCGATGCCGCCTTCGTCGTGCTGCGCGAGGGACTCGCTGCCTCCGGCTACTGAGCGCCCGGTGCCTCAGGCGTTGACCGGTTCGCTCCTGTCGCCGGCTCGGCGCGTCGCAATCCGCGGGAACAACCGTCGAACGACGAGATTCCACAACCAGGCGATGAGCAGCGCGCCCGCGACTCCGGCCAGAACGGCGCCCACGACATCCGTCGCGTAGTGCGCGCCGACGTAGAGCCTCGACCACGCCGTGATGAGTACGAGCAGGATGCCCACCACGGTCACGATCGCCCGCGTCCAGCCGCGTCGACAGACGACGAGCACCGCCACGGTCAGTGTCACGGCGAACACCGTGTGCCCGCTCGGGAAGCTCTGCGTCGCGTGCGACACGTTGAGTACGTGCGCGACCGCGTTCAGCGGCGGGCGAGGCTCTGAGACGATCGCCTTCGGCACCAGGCAGAGCACCCAGCCGGCGCCGGCGATGATCACGGCAGCAAGCGCGCGCGGCCACGACACGAGGAGTCCGACCAGCACGCCGACAATGACGAGGATGACCGCGACGACGGTCACGGAATCGAGCTTGTCGAGCGCGCGCGCAACCGTGTCGAGAAGAGACGAGTGCGACGCGTTCAGCCCCCGGTCGATGGCGAGCTGAGCGGAGAGCCATCCGGTCGAAGCCTTGGCGGCGAACCCCAGTGCGAACGTCGCCACCCACAGGATGAGGGCGATCCACGGGGCGCCGGGCGGCAGCGACACGAGCGGGGACGTGCGGGACCGGTGGGTGGACATTCCGTCAGTCTCTCGGGTCAGCTGCTCCGCAAGGTTGCGATCCGCCCGTGTCGGCTGTGAGTCCACACAGAAGCGGATGATGAGGGTCGATCAGCGGTCGTTCCACGACCAGATGTCGTTGCCGCGCAGGGAGGCATCCGCCCCGCCATCGTCGTAGATGACCTGACCGGCGAGGTGCGTGTTCTCCACGCTGGTCAACCAGATCAGCAGGTTCGCGATCGATTCCGGCGGCTGGTGATAGTTCAGCGGCATCGGCACGTTGGCGTCGACCATTGCGGCGCCCTCGGGCGTCTTCAGCAGATCGGCGGTCATCGGAGTGATGACGGTTCCGGGTGCAACGGCGTTCAGCGGGATGCCCGCTGAAGCCCACGCCGGCGTGATCGCCTCGCGCCGCACCCACCTCGACAGCGCGCGCTTCGACGACGGATAGACGAGGTATCCGACCTGCGGTCCCTGCTCGGCGAGCCTCGCCGCGATCGACACCGCCTCCGGCTCGTCGCCGGCCAGTGCGGCCTCGACCATCTCCTTCGAGTTCGGCTGAAGGGATGCCATCGACGAGACGACGGCCACGCGCGGCGCGTCGGACCGGGCAAGCGCGGGCAGCAGCGCAGTGAGCAGTTCCGTGACTCCGAAGAAGTTCACCGAGATCGTCTTCGGGATCGGCGCGGAGATGCCCGCGCACGCGATGACCCCGTCGACGGTGCCGCCGGCGAGCTCGACGGCGCGGCCGGCGGCATCCGTACGGCCTTCCGGGACCGACAGATCGGCCTCGACGTCGGCGTTCTTCAGGTCCACTCCGATCACGCGCTCGCCGCGTTCCGTCAGGATGCGTGCGGTTGTCGCCCCGATTCCCGATGCGGAGCCCGTCACCACGTAGGTGCGTGTCATGTTCTTCTACCTCTCAGTGGCAGAGTCGCTGCCGTCGTTTTGGATGTCGTCGCTTTCGCTCTCGCTGACGTCGCTCTCGCTGACGTCGCTTTCGCTGCCGGCGCGCTCACCCTCGTCGCCCGAATCGACGGGTTCGAACCACTTGCCCGCCGCCACCGCGAGCACCGACCCGATCACGCCGGCGACCAGTGCGAAGATCGTCCAGCCGGTGCCCCACTTCGAACGCCCGAAGGCGCCATCGACCGACGCCCTGCCGGGCCGCCCGGCCAGCAGCAGTGTCGCCGCCGCCATCACGAGATTGAACTCGAAGCCGCCCTTGGAGTTCCAGATGCCGTTTCGGCCGTGCACCTTGCGAATGGCGGTCACCATCGTCGCGATGAGACCGGCGGATGCCAGTGGCGTTGCGGCACCCAGAGCGAGCGCTGCACCGCCGCCCGCCTCCACCAGTCCGGCGGCGCACGCCTGCAGCTTCGCAGGATGCATGTCGAGGGCATCCATCGTCTTCTCGGTTCTTTCGATGCCGCCACCGCCGAACAGGTGGGTCAGCTTCTGCAACCCGTGCCCGACGAACAGCAGCCCGACGATGACTCTCAGAACGAACGTGCCCATGCGATTCCCCTCGATGCGGATGTCTCTGCATCCGTTCTATACGTAGTGCCGCGACTCCTCTATACGTAGTGCCGCGACTCCGGCATCCCGGTTGCGTACAGCGACCTCACAGCCGGCGGTCGCGGGTGCGGGAACTTCCCGACCCCGGACCGCGTTCTTGATGACGTGAGCCACGGTGACGGCACGCCGCGGGCATCCATGATCACAATGAGACGAACGACACGAAGGAGATCTCGACATGAGCACCGAACGAGCTGTTCTCGCCGGCGGATGCTTCTGGGGCGCCCAGGAGCTACTGCGCAAGAAGCCCGGGGTGATCTCCACGCGCACCGGCTACTCCGGCGACCCGAAGACGGCGAACGCCACGTATCGGCACCATGGCGACCACGCTGAGTCGGTGGAGATCGTCTTCGATCCCGCCCGTATCAGCTACCGCGAGTTGCTGGAGTTCTTCTTCCAGATCCACGATCCGTCGACGAAGAACCGGCAGGGCAACGACACCGGCCGAAGCTATCGCTCGGCGATCTTCTACACGACACCGGAGCAGGAGCGCGTTGCGCGGGAGACGATCGCGGATGTCGACGCATCCGGACTCTGGCCCGGCAAGGTCGTCACCGAGGTCGAGCCGGCCGGAGAGTTCTGGGAGGCCGAGGATGAGCACCAGGACTACCTGCAGAAGTATCCGCAGGGATACACCTGCCATTGGGTGCGGCCGAACTGGCGGCTCCCGCACGCGGGCGCTGGAGCGTAGAGCGCAGGCCCGGTGGGCCTTCGCCGCGATGCCGGCGCGGGGGCGGCTGCGCTGCCCCGGGTTCGCGCAGACGGCTTAGAGGTAAGCGCGAGCATGCCGGACCGCACGATGCGCCGGAAATGACACGATCCGCCGCACGGAACATGTCGTTCCGTGCGGCGGATCGTTCGTTTTGCGGCCGAGGGTTCGTCGGCTGGATGCCACACCGACGGATCGAGGTTGCCCGCCGGGTTGATGACGTGCCAGCCCGGACCGGAGATGTGGCCGGGATCGATGACCACGGCAGGCACCCCGTCGGGAGACTGCTCGAGCAGGTACGCCTCGAGCTCGGCCTTGCCCGTGCCGTAGGCACCCCACCCGTTCAGTGGCGCGTCCTCCGTGCCGGGGACCTCGGTGAGGATGCCGCGCGACCAGATGGAACCGCAGGCCACGAGCATCCGTACGCGGCCGCGCAGCGCGTCGACCAGCTGCTCGGCGGATGCCCGCGTGAAGCAGATCATGTCAATCACGACGTCGGACTCGAGCGCGGCGATGTGCTCGCCGAAGGTGCCCTCGACGTCGAGCGCCTCGCGATCCAGGGCGACGCGTTCCACGGATGTCCACGCCTCGCCGGCGCGGTACGGCTCGCGCTCGCCGCGGCTCACGGCGACGACCTCGTGGCCGGCACGCACCAGGCGGGGGACGAGGTAGCCGCCGACGTGGCCGGTGGCGCCGATGATGACGATTCTCATGAGTGCTGCGCCATGCGCTCGTCGAGCCAGTCGAACATGCGCTGGTCGGTGAGACCGCGCGCGAGCGGTTGGCAATGGAAGTCGGCGCCCTCCGCCGCCGTGAACGGCACGAGGGTGGACACGGAACTCGTGAGCTCCGCGAGCCGTTCGGACTGTCCCGGCCAGAACTGCTCGCGCTCAGGCGAGGTGATGAGGAGGGGCGTAGTGATGCGGCCGGCCAGGTCTTCGACGGTGTACTCCTGCACGGCCTTCAGCGTCGTCGCATAGCCGAGGCCGCCGTACGGGCGGGCGCGGAACGCCCAGATGCTCGCCGGACCTTTCTCGAACTTGAAGGCGAACTCCATGTCGCGGTCGAACTTGGTGTCTTCACCCTTCTCGAGCAGTTCGAGCATGCTCTTCGGCAGGTGAGACGTCCACGACGTGGAAACGTCCACCACTCCGGGGTCCACGATCGCCGCGGCAAAGCGGTGCTCGAACGCGAGCGCCCGGGTGACCCAGTATCCGGCCTGACTGATCCCGTAAGCGGCGACCCGGTCGGCGTCGATGCCGTCGAGGCCGAGCGCGAAGTCGAGCACCGGGGTGAGCACCGCCTCCCAGTCCGGGCGGAACGTGGTCGCGTGATCGAAGAGCATCGACTGCTGTCCCGGTCCGTCGTAGAGCAGCACGGCGTAGCCGCGGCGCAGCGCCCCGAATGTGCACGACGACCACATGGCCGACAGGGATCCGTCGCTGCCGTTCGTGCCGATCAGGAGCGGCAGCGGTCCGGATGCCCCGCGCGGCCGGAAGAGGTAACCGGGCAGGCTGGACTGCTCGTACGGGATCGACACCCTCGACGCATCCGCCTCGGGGGTGGTCTCGACGAAACGGTCCCAGGCGTCGCGATGCTTGTGGAAGACGGAGAGCAGCTCGTCGGCCGAGTCCAGCGCCGATGCCGTGTTCACGGCGACGCTGTAGTAGAGGGATGCCCGCAGGTACGCGGATGCAGCACTGGCCGTGTGCGAGCGCTGGGCCGAGGCATCCGCTTGCGTTGCGACGCGGTCGCCGAGGCCCACCCATGCCTCGTACCAGCCTCGCTGGTCCTTGTCGCCCACGTCATCGACCGCCGCGAGCACCTCGCCCACGTCGGCTGCGCCGGAATACGCGGCCCCGAGCACGCAGCGCAACTCGAAGTCGAAGTCGTCGTTCGCGGAGAATCCGCGACTGAAGATATGCCGTGCCGACACCATCATTCCCCCTCGCCGAGCATGCGAGACCGCCGTACACGGGCCCGCGCCCCGCGCCCAGTATCCCGAACCTGCTCGCCCGCGTACAAGGTCAGAACAGGTCGCCGTACCCCAGGGTCTCCAGGTGCTGGCGCGAGTCGGCCAGGCAGTCGTAGATGTCGCGTCCGTACTGCTCGTCCTGCTCGATCAGGAGGCACTCGGCGCCGCCGGCGATGCCCGCATCGACCACGCCCGCGAAGTCGAGAGTGCCCCTGCCGACCTCGGCGAACTGGACCAGCCTGCTCCAGTGCTCGGCCCACGTCGCGTGGTCGCCTGCGGCGAGGGCGGCGAACGCCTCCGCTGGGGGCAACGCGATGCGATAGTCCTTCAGGTGCACCAGGTCGATCGCTCCCGCGTACTTCTCGAGTACGGTGACCGGGTCCATTCCGCCGCGCTGGATCCAGTGCACGTCGAGCTCGAGCTTGAGGTCGGGTGCCTCGTTCCTGATCAGATCCAGGATCAGCTGCCCGTCGATGCGCGCGAACTCCACATGGTGGTTGTGGTAGCTCAAGACGATGCCCTCGCCGGCCAGGCGGCGCGCCATTTCGTTGGCATCCGCGATGAACGAGAGCAGGGCATCCTTCGACGCGAGCGCCGTCATCGGCAGCATGCCGATGCGCACGCGACGTGAGCCCAGCGCCCGGCAATCGGCGACGATCTTGTCGAACGACTCGTGCAGGGAGTCGTTGCCGCCGCCACCGGTGGGGCCCATGCCGGCCGAGATCGCGGCGACGAGCATGCCGAAGTCGTCGTTCGCCCGCACGATCTCGTCTCTCGTGCGTTCGGTCAGCTCGATCTGCGAGACCTCGACCACGCGGAAGCCGATCCCGGACAGACGCTTCCAGGTGGCATAGGCGCCATTGCCTGCGACATCGCGCTTCAACATCATGGCTTGCACGCCGAGTCTGGCCACCTTGGTTCTCCTGTTCTCTCGTTGCTGAGCATGTCGCACACAAGTGTGAGCCCGTTCCGGCCCATCAGGCAAAGGGGTTGCCATCGGATTGCCACTGGCGCATACCGGGCCCGGGGCGGCAGGTTCGCAACGCGCCCCGTATGGCAAGAGGCGACTCGTCTCTTGATTTAGTAACACTCTTGGTTTTATATTTACCACCACGCCGGTGGCAGCGATAGTCCGGCTCCGAGTGCATCCATGCACAATCACTCAACAACGGGAGTTTCAATGAAGAAGCGCGTACTCAAGGTTGCGACGATGCTCGCGACCATCAGCACGCTTGCGGCCCTCGCCGGCTGCAGCGGAACCGGAACCGCAACCAGCTCCGATCAGAGCAAGGCCGATCCGAAGGCGAAGGTCACCATCACCGTCGGGGACGAGCCCACGGCCGACAAGAAGGCCGACCGCGCCACCTTCTTGGAGCACGTGAAGGACTTCGAGAAGATGAACCCGAACATCACGGTCAAGCCGTCGACGGAGTACTGGCAGGCGCAGACCTTCCAGGCCAAGCTCGCCGGTGGCACACTTCCGGACACCATGAACGTGTCACTCACCTACAGCAAGCAGCTCATCGCCAACGGTCAGCTGCCGAACATGACCCCGTACCTCAAGCAGATCGGCCTGCTCGACGACCTGAACCCTCTCGCCCTGAAGAACGTTCAGGATTCCAAGGGCGACGTGTACACCGTGCCGTACGGCCTGTTCTCGGTCGGCATCGCCTACAACCGCAAGATCTTCCAGGAGGCGGACCTCGACCCGAACAAGCCGCCGACAACGTGGGATGAGGTGCAGCAGTACGCCAAGACGATCCACGACAAGGTGCCGAACGTCGCCGGCTACGCGCAGTTGACGACGAACAACACGGGCGGATGGATACTCACCACCATGACGTACAGCCTGGGTGGCAGCGTCACGGACAAGGTCGGCAAGAAGTCCGACATGGGCTCCGCAACCGAAGAGGCGCTGCAGCGACTGCACGACATGCGCTGGACCGACGACTCGATGGGCAGCCAGTTCCTCTACAACCAGGACGACATCCGCAAGGCATTCTCCGCAGGCAAGATCGGCATGGTGCTGCAGGCCCCGGACATCTACGACCAGGCTACGCATCTCTACGGCATGAACCCCGCCGACTTCGGCGAGGGTGCGCTGCCGCAGGGCAAGGGCACGAACGGCACGCTGACCGGTGGCACGATCGCGATGTTCAACGCGAAGGCGACGCCGAACCAGCTGCTCGCTGCGGCCAAGTGGGTCAAGTACATGAACTTCCAGCAGTACTTCGACAAGAACCTCGCCATCCAGAACGCCAAGGCGTCGGCAGCAGACAACTCCGCCGTCGGAACGCCCGGCGTTCCGGCCGTCAAGAACTCGGTGTACCAGCGCTACATGGGCTGGATCAAGGACCAGATCAACGTGCCGCTCGACCAGTTCAAGGGTTACACAGCCTCGACCCTGCCGCTCATTCCGGAGCCAGCGGATGCGCAGGACACCTACGCGACCCTCGACCCGGTGGTGCAGAAGGTGCTGACCGACAAGAACGCCGACATCAAGCAACTGGTGTCGACCGCCGGCCAGACCATCGACCGGACTCTGGCGCAGCAGCGCTGAGTGCCGAGGGTGGGCGGGTTCGGCCATTCGGACCCGCTCGCCTGACGTGTGGACATCATCATGTCGAGAACAATCGAAGTGAGCGACGCGCGCATCGCCTCCCGTCGCCGACATCACAATCCCATCACCTGGTACCGATCGGGCGGGCTCACCGCCGTGCTGTTCGCCATCCCGGTGGTGCTGATCTTCCTCTACTTCAGCTGGGGACCGGTCATTCGCGGTCTCGTGATGAGCTTGGAGAAGACCAATCTCGTCGGTCCCGCCATCTGGGTCGGATTGAACAACTTCACGTACGTGCTGACGGATCCGGGGCTTCCTCAGGCCGCGCTCAACACCGCGTACTACGCCCTGCTCGGCCTTGTGTTCGGATTCCCTGTGCCGATCCTGATCGCCGTTTTCGTCAACGAACTCCGGCGCTACGGATGGATGTACAACCTGCTGGCGTACCTGCCGGCGGTCGTGCCACCGGTGGCGGGCATCCTGCTCTGGAAGTTCTTCTACGACCCGTCCGGTGCCGGCATCTTCAACAGCGTGCTCGGATGGTTCGGCCTCGGCCCGTATCCGTGGCTCAACTCCGAGGCCATGGCCATGCCGTCCCTGGTGCTCTACACCACGTGGGCGGGTGCGGGAGCGACGGCCATCATCTACATCGCGGCGATCGGCGGCATCGGTCCTGAACTCTACGAGGCGGCAGAGATCGACGGAGCCGGAATCTGGTCGCGGCTATGGCACGTGACCATCCCGCAACTGCGCAACATCATCTTCATCATGATGCTGCTACAGCTGATCGGAACGTTCCAGCTCTTCACGGAGCCGTATCTGTTCACGGGCGGTGGTCCGAACAACGCCACGCAGACGATCATGCTCAAGATCTACAACTACGCGTTCGTCAACGGCGACTACGGCGCGGCAACGGCGCTCAGCGTGATCCTCGCGCTGTTCCTGTGCGTGCTCTCCATCGCCTATCACTTCGTCACCAAGCGTTGGAGTCCGTCATGAGTGCAGCAGGCCAGAGCATCGTCATCGCTCCCACAGAGCTCGAAGCGATCGAATCAACTGTCCCGCGCAAGCGTCGCCGGCAGCGTGAGACGAAGGAGCGGGGCGCCATCTCCGCCGCCGATCGCAAGCGGCCGGTCGTGATCGTCAGCATGTGGATCCTGCAGATCGTGATGTTCATCGGCCTGCTGATCGCGGGGCTTGGGCCGATCGCGTGGTCAGCGCGGGCATCCGTCTCGGACAGTCAGACCATCATCAGCGATCCGATGGGCATCTGGACGTCGCCGCTGAAGTGGGGCAATCTAGCCCAGGCGTGGAACGGCGCGCAGATCGGTTCATCGCTGGGCAACACCGTGATCGTCGCGGTGGGCTGCACGATCGCCACGCTGTTCGTCAGCGCGACTGCCGCTTACCTGCTCAGCGTGCTGCGCCCGAAGTGGAGCCCGATCCTCTCCGGAGCGATCCTCGCCACCCTGTTTCTGCCCGGTGTGATCAGCCTGGTGCCGCTGTACCTGACGATCCTCAGCATGCCCGTGCTCAACATCAGCCTGCTCAACACCTTCTGGGGGGTCTGGCTGCCTGCGGGTGCGAGCGCGTTCAACGTGGTCGTCTTGAAGCGGTTCTTCGACTCGATCCCGCGCGAACTCATCGAAGCGGCGCGCATCGACGGTGCTAGCGCGATCCGCGTCTTCACGACGGTGGTCCTCCCGCTCTCCCGCCCGATCCTGGGTGTCGTGACGCTGCTGACGATCATCGCCTCGTGGAAGGACTACCTGTGGCCGATGCTCGTTCTGACGAATCCCAACCTGCAGCCGGTGTCGGTGACGCTCGGCGCCTTCGGCAACGGATCGACGCTGCCCTTCGCGGTGCAGATGGCAGCGGTGTTCCTGACGATCGTCTTTCCCGTGGTGCTCTTCATCGTGTTTCAGAAGCAGTTCCTGCGCGGGGTCAGCGCGGCGGGAGGCCTCAAGGGATGACGACGATCGAGGGCAGACGTGTGCTCGTCACGGGCGCGGCCGGGCGCATCGGCAGTGTCACCACGAAGCATCTGGCCGAACACGGCGCCCGTGTCACGGCGCTGTGCCAGCCGGGGCAAGACGTCGACGGTGCCGACCGCGTGGTGCGCGGCGACACGCGGTCGGAGCGGGATGTCGGGGAGTCGCTCGCCGACGTCGATCTCGTGGTGCACCTCGCGGCGCTTGCGCACAGGGACGCCGGCACACCGTACGACGTGTACACGACGAACGTGGTCTCCACGTTCAACGTGCTCGCGCAGGCGGCACAGCGCGGCATCCGTCGGGCGGTGGTCGCCGGCAGCATCAACCGCTACGGCCTGCCCCAGGGCGTCGACCCGGACGCCTGCCCTGCGTATTTCCCGGTCGACACCGACATCCCCGCCGACGTCTCGGACTGGTACTCGCTCTCCAAGCTGAACGATGAGAACACGTCGCGTATGGTGTGGCGGCGCTGGGGCGTCGACATCGTGACACTGCGCTTTCCGCACGTGAACACGATGGCGGCGATCGCGGCGCAATCCGCCGCCCTGACGCGGGATCCGCGTCCGGGGCTGCCCGAGGCGTGGGCGTACCTCGATGTGCGGGACGCCGCGCGTGCGATCGAGTTCGGACTGTCGACGGATGCCCGCGGGGCGAACGCGTTCTACCTCGCGGCGCGGACCACGAGCATCCCCTACCGCACCGAGGACGTGCTCGATGCGCTTGCGCCGGATGTGCCGCGCCGGCGACGCTTCACGGAGCGTGAGGTGCCGATGGACCTCACCGACGCGGAACGGGTGATCGGGTTCCGGGCAGAGCACACGCTCGAGCTGGAGACGCGGGAGCTGCCGGCGGGCATCCGCTGACCGACACGAACCGACGCCAGAACAGAGACGACAAAGAAAGACACGATGAACACCTTCGACAACCCCTGGCGCCCGCGCACCGATCTGCGTATCGTGTCCGTCCGCGCGATCGTCACGGCCCCGGAGGGCACCGCGCTCGTGGTGGTTCGCATCGACACGAACGAACCGGGCCTGTACGGCCTGGGCTGCGCCACCTTCACGCAGCGCTGGATGGCCGTCCGCTCGTTCATCGACGACCACGTCGCCCGGCTGCTCATCGGGCGGTATCCCGGCGACATCGGCGACCTGACCCGCCTCATCGGATTCACCGGATACTGGCGCGGCGGCCCGGTCACGAACAACGCTATCTCCGGTGTGGATCAGGCGCTGTGGGACATCGCAGGCAAGCGCGCCGGCATGCCCGTGCATGAGCTGCTCGGCGGCAAGGTGCGGGCGGCGGCCGACACGTACCTGCATGCAGACGGTCGGACGATCGAAGAGGCGCTCGAGTCCGCCGAGCGTCTGATCGATCGCGGGCAACGGTACGTGCGGTTGCAGATGTCGACGCCGGGCGGCGGCGGATACGGAGCGCCGGCGATTCCCACCGAGTATCCGGATGCTCCCTACCGGAACGGCTGGAGCGCTCGTGACTACCTGCGCCGCACGCCCGCCCTCTTCGAGGCGGCTCGCGACCGGCTGCCCGACAACATCGAGCTGCTGCACGATGTGCACTCGCGGCTCACGCCGAAGGATGCCGTCTGGCTGGCGCGCGCCCTTGAGCCGTACCGGCTGTTCTTCCTCGAAGACGTCCTGCCGCCCGAGCACTGGGACCGGCTGCCCGAGGTGCGCGCCGCAAGTCCCGTGTCGATCGCCGTCGGCGAGCTCACCACGTCGTTCCAGGACGCCGCGCGGCTCATCCAGGGCAAGGGCGTCGACCTCATCCGCAGCCACGTCTCCGACATCGGCGGGCTCAGCGCTGGCCGCAAGCTCGCTGACCTCGCCGAGATCAACGGCGTGCGCACCGCGTGGCACGGGCCGGGCGACACGTCGCCGATCGGCGCGGCGGCCAACGTAACCCTCGATGTGGTGTCACCGGCATTCGGCATCCAGGAAGGCCACGTTTACAACGACGCAACGCACGAGGTCTTCCCCGGTACGCTTCGAATCGAGAACGGTTGGCTGACGCCCAACGATGCGCCGGGGTGGGGTATCGACATCGACGAGAGCGCGGCGGCGCGGTATCCGGCCGGTCTCTCGGGGCACGATGCATGGGCGGCGGGCGTGCGTCGATCGGACGGCGCTCTGGAGGCTCCATGACACGGGTGGGCGAAGAACCCTCGCTGATTCAGACCACGCGACCCCAAGCGCGTAGCGTGCGCTCGAGGGGTGCGGATCGACGCGCGCAGGGCGGTGCGAACCAGTACGACCTCGGCTCCTTCAACGAGGCGACTATCATCGAGACCATCAGGCAGGCAGGCGTCATCAGCCGTACGGAAGTGGCGGAGCGCACGGGGCTGACGCAGCAATCGGTGTCCCGCATTCTGCGCCTGCTGATCGAGCGCGGTCTCGTCGTCGAGGGCGAGCAGGTTCGCACGGAGCAGGTCGGCAAGCCTCGTACGACCATCAAGCTGCGCGCCGAGGCCGCCCATGCCGTCGGCGTGCTCGTCGATCCCACGTCACTGACACTCGTGCTTTCGAACCTCGACGGCAGCGTCGTGGAGCGGCTCGTCGCCACACTCGACGCGGATGTCTCGCCGGACAGTCTCGTCGAATTGATCTCGGACCGCATCGACGAACTGGTGTCGACTTCGGAGATCGACCGCGAGTCCCTGCTCGGGGTCGGGGTTGCGACGCCGGGGCCCATCACGACAGAGGGTTCGCTGCTTGAGCTGCCGCTCTCGCGCTCGTGGCGCAACGTGCCGTTGCGGGACTTGCTCCAGAATCGGTTGGACTGCCCGGTGATCGTGCAGAAGGATGGCGAGGCCGCCGCCGTCGGTGAGCGCTGGGTCGGGCGGACCACGCGCTCGGGGGACTTCGTCTTTCTCTACTTCGGAACCGGTATCGGTTCCGGACTCGTACTCAACGGCGACGTGTACCGCGGCGTGAGTTCGAACGCCGGGGAGTTCGGTCAGCTCTGCGCCATCCGTGTCGGTCGCGTCGATTCGGTCGGCAGGCCACTGCTGGTGAGGGAATGCAATCCCACAGCTGCGCTGCCGGAGATTGCTCGCGAGCTCGGGTACTCGGGTACGGCATCGACCTATCCGGAGATGTGTGCAGAGGTGGGGCGCGGAGAGGCCCATGCGGTCGCGGCAGCCGAGCAGATCGCATCCGTCATCGCACAAGGTGCCACGGCTCTGATCGATCTGCTCGATCTACCGCTCATGGTGATCGGCGGTCCCGCGTTCGAACCGGAATTGCGCGATCTCGTGGTGTCGGTCATCTCTCGCGAGGTGAACACGGTTCCGACCGCGCACTCCGCGCGAAAGGTGCTTGTCGAGCGGTCCGTTCTGCAGGGCGAGGCCGGCGCGATCGGCGCGGCGTCGTCGATTTTCCACGACAATTTCGCTCCGCGAATGGGCAGCAAGACGAGGTCGATGACGCTATGAAACGAACCGCCCCCGCATATGCGTCGGCGGATGCTCCTGCACCGAGCAAGGTCTCGATCGGCTCGACTGAGCTCGACGTCACGGTCGAGACCCTGGGCGCGCGCATCTCGTCGATCGTCGACCGCCGCACCGGCACCGAATTCCTGCTCCGCACGCCTTGGGCAAACGAGCACTGGGACCCGATAGCGCTGTCCGCCGGCACGAGCGCCGAGTGGCATGGTCGCTACCAGGGAGGGTGGCACACCCTCGTCCCCCATGCCGGCGACCAGCGCTGGGTCGCCGGGATAGAGCATCCGTTCCACGGCGAAGCGTCTTGGCGCACGTGGCGCCTGGTGATGCGCGATGACGCTGTTTGTGCACACGAGGTGGTGCTGCGCACCGCGCCGCTGAGGATCACCCGGTGCGTGAGCGTCGATGGATCGACTGTGCGCGTCGAGCAACGCGTGGAGAACTTCTCGCCCGAGCCGATCGACTTCACCTGGACGGAGCATCCCGCGCTCGGGCCGGCCGTGGTAGGTCCGAGGACGGCCGTGACCACGCCTGAGGGCCGACTGGATCTGGTGTTCCCGCAGAGCGAAGAGGGTGTTTCCGGATTCCGCTCACTGCGGATCGGCGATCGCGGAGAGGCGACGGTCACCGATCCCGACTCCGGGGCCTTCGCCCGCCTGCGCTGGGACGCCCGGCTCATGCCGTACCTGCACGTCTGGCAGGAGCATCACGCGACCGACGGCTTTCCCTGGTGGCGGACCAATTCGGCGATCGCGCTGGAGCCGGCATCGCGCGACTACTGGCCGGACGAGGACGGGCTCGGCCCGGTCGTGGTGCAAGGGCGCGGGGCCGTTGACGGGGTGATCGAGCTCACCGTGGGGGTACGGGAAAACCAGGCGGGCCACACCCCGGTGCGTGAGAGCACGGGGCGAGAGCGCATGGTGAGGTAGCCACCGAGGGTCAGGGCTGCCGCGGTTGCGAGCTGCCGCAGGCCCTTCGGTGACTCGTGCCCCGGAGGTAGCGTGCTGACATGGACGCCGAGCAGGTCACGGAATGCATCACGTATCACGGGGAGGGGCCGATCTGGGATGCGGTGCGCGGGCGGCTGCTCATCGTGGACATGCTTCGCGGCGTGGTGCTCGACCTCGGCGACCCGAGTCGGGGTCGGCTGGACTCGGATGCCGTGCCTCGGCATCGCGTCGGTACGGTAGCCGCGGCGCTTCGCCCGCGGTCGGCAGGCGGGTTCGTGGTGGCGACGGAGCACGGCTTCAGCCTGTTCGATGCCGACTTCGTGCTGGAGCGGCAGTTGCCCGACGTGGTGACGGATGCCGGCATCCGCATGAACGATGGCGGCTGCGATCCGCAGGGTCGCTTCTACTGCGGCACGATGGCGTACGACGAACGAACGGGTGCCGGCACGCTGTTCCGGCTGGAACCAGACGGCGCGACGAGTGTCGCGTTCGGCGATGCGACAGTATCGAACGGGCTGCAGTGGAGCGCGGACGGCGGCACGGCGTTTTACAACGACACCCCGACCCAGTGCATCGACGCGTTCGACTACGACGGCGAGACGGGCGGGTTCTCGAACCGCCGGCATCTCGTGGAGATAGATCCGTCGCAGGGGCATCCGGACGGGCTGACCATCGACGCCGATGGCGGGCTGTGGGCGGCGTTGTGGGGCGGCGGCAAGGTGCACCACTACGACCCGGACGGGCACCTGGCCGATGTGATCGCCGTTCCCGGCGTCAGCAACACGTCGGCGGTCGCGTTCGGCGGACCCGACCTCGACGTGCTCTATATCACCACCTCGCGTGAGGGCATCGCCGACGGTGAGGAGCCGTTCGCCGGCTCCGTCTTCGCGGTGTCGCCCGGCGTGCGCGGGCGCATCCTGCCCGCCTTCGCCGGCTGAGGCGGCACCTTTCGCGGAATCGTGGGGGTCGGCGGCGCAAGCGTGCGGTTCTTCCGGAGTTGTGAACGTTGCGCGGGCCTCACTCGTCGCTGCGCACCCGGAAGCGCACGGTCGTGCGCAGCAGCAGGGCGGCCAAAGCCAGCACCACGATCGTGGCCGCGAAGATGAGCGTCGCGGTCGCGTAGACCGCGGGCGTTGCACCGTATTGCAGCGTTCCGTACAGGTACACCGTGAGCACGTTGACCGTCGGGGTCGACAAGAAGTTCGCGATCACCACGTTGTCGAACGCGAACGTGTACGCGATGATGGCGGCCGCCGCGATCGCGGGCCCGAGTTGCGGCAGCACGACGAGGCGCAGGGTCGCAAGGCGCGATGCACCGAGGTCGGAGGCGGCATCCTCGATCCCGGGATCGAGCGTGAGCACCCGTGCGCGGATCACGAACGCCACCACCGAGATGCTCGGCGGTGTGAGCGCCGCGATCAGCGTGAACTCGCTGAGCGGAATGCGGGTCTCGGTGTAGAAGAGAAGCAGCGAGACGCCGAGCACGGTGTCGGGCACGATCAGCAGGATGTACGTGAGCGCCGCGAGCAGGCGCCGCACGGTGCGATTCGGGTTGCGTGCGAGCTCGAAGCCCAGGATCGTGCCGATCAGCATTGCGATGACCGCGGCCCAGAACGCCACCACGAGGCTGGTCTGCGTCGCCTGCCGGATGGTCGGATCGCCGACGGCCTGCGCGTACCAGTCCCACGAGAAACCGGTGAACGCGGAGGTCTGCTTGCCGGCGACGCCCACGTTGAACGAGTACACGATGGCCGTGACGATCGGCGAGAACAGGAACACGACCGCAACGCCGAACCAGAGCCACAGAGCGACTCCGACAGCCACCCGCGGGCCACGGGAGCCGACCGGTGGATGCCGCTCGGCTCGCGTTGCTCGCTCAGGAGAGCGGCCGGGCGCGCGCAGCTGGGTGGGTGCGGTCATCCTTCGGCTCGCTTACCGGATCCTGAGCGAGCGGGGAGGGCGCCGTCCTGAGCCCGTCGACGGGCCGGAGGGTGCTCTGTGCGGTCGGGCGCGTCGCCCGTAGCGTCGAAGCCGCGCGTGAGCCGCACCAGCAGCGCGACGATCACCGCGATCGCGACCACCAGCAGCACGACCATCGCGGAACCGAGCGCGTAGTTCTGCGACTGCACGTACTGCGCCGAGATCGCCTGCGCCATGAGCAGGCCCTTGTTGCCGCCGAGCAGCACGGGGATCACCAGCTCTCCGAGCATCGGCACAGCCGTGAGCAGTGCCGCCGTGGCGATTCCGGGGCGGCTGAGCGGAAGGATGACCGTGAAGAACACCGCGGACGGCGACGCGCCGAGGTCGTGGCCGGCCTCGACGACCTCGGGCGGGATGCGATCGAGCACGACGGCAAGCGCGATGACCGCGATGGGGAGGTAGACCGCGATCGTTCCGATCACGACGGCGGGAATCGAGTCGAGGATCGTGAGAGGCGAGTGGAGCAGGCCGGTGGCTCGGAGCATCCGTTCCAGCGGGCCGCCCTGCGCGAGCAGGATCTGCCATGACATCACACGGATGAGCAGGCTCGCCAGGTACGGCACGAGGATGAGCGCGAAAGCCACGATCTTGAATCGGCCGCTGCGCCGCGCGATGGCGTACGCGATCGGGTACGCGAACACGAGGCACGCGACGCTGGAGCCGACGGCGAATGCCAGCGTGCGCAGGAAGGTCTGCAGATAGAGGGGGCCGAGCGCCTGAGCGTAGTTGTCGAGCGAGAAGCCGAGCGTGACGGAGCCGAATCCGCTGGTGCCGAACGAGTAGACAAGCGTGAAGCCGAGCGGCACCAGGAACAGCACGGCGAGCCAGGCGAGCGGGATGGCCGCCAGCACGTGGTCGCCGGTGTTGCGTCTCACGGCGTCATCCTCCCATCCCCCGGCCGTGCGTTCACGCCCGCATCACCCGGCCGTGCGTTCACGCCCGGGTGATGCGCCGACATGACGGTAAACGCTCTCCCGCCGAGAACATGCCGATCTGGCATGTACTGGATCGGATGTCATGTTGAAGGGAGCCACGGAGGCTCCGTTCGGACCGGTGGACGGGATTCACGCTCCGGCGGACGGTGACTCACGCCCCGGCGGCGGCCTGCACCTTGTTCTGGATGTCTTGGAACGTCGGGTACGTTTCGGGGTTCACTATGAAGCTCGAGAGCTTGTCGAAGTCGACGTTCGGCCCGCCGAAGATGAGGTCGGATTGTTTCACGTTCGACGGCATCTTGCCCTTGAGTCCCTTGAGCGACGCCGGGTAACCGAGATAGACCGTTTCGTTGAGCTGCACGGTCGGCGTCAGCTGATACTCGAGGAACTGATAGGCGCGCTCCGCATCGGGCGCACCCTTCGCGATCGAGAAGCTGTCCACCCAGAGCTCGCTCGTCGGCCCCGGCACGACCCACTTCAGCTTCGGATTGAGCAGGATGGCGTTGCGCGCGTACGCCTGGTTGGCCTGAGCCATCACGATGGCGCCGCTGGCCATGGCGTTGGCGTCGAAGGCGGAGAACGTCTTCAGGTGTTTGGCGAATCCGGTGAGAAGGTCCGCCGTGCCCTCGATGTCGCTGAGCTTCTTCGTGTTCCAGTCCTTGCCCTGGATCCACAGGGCCGGTCCGACCGTCTCCTCGGCGGCACTCGTCATGCGGATGCGCCCGCTCACGTTCGGCTTCGCACCGGCGTCGAAGAAGTCCTGCCAGGTCTTGATCTCGCCGCCCGTGGCATCCGGATCGTAGACGACCCCGAGAAGACCCCAGTCCTTGGGGATCGAGTATTTGTTGCCAGGATCGTAGTTGCGGTTCAGCAGTGTCTGGTCGAGGTTCTTCAGGTTGAGTCGACTGTGGTCCAGTTCCTCGAGCAGGCCCTTGTCGGAGATCTGCTTGATCCAGCTCGACGAGGGCACCACGACGTCGTAGCCGGCGCCGGCGGCCGAGTTCAGCTTCGTGTACAGCGTGTTGTTGTCGGTGTACGTGGAGATCTTCGGCGTCACCCCGTACTTCTTCGCGTAGGCGGCCAGGTCGTCCTGAGAGAAGTAGTCGGGCCAGGTGTAGATGTTCAGCTGGCTCGTGAGCTTCGCAGACGCGGTGCCCGACGACCCCGATTCCGGCGACGAGCACGCCGCGAGGAATGCTGCGACGGGCGCGAGCGCTGCGGCGCCCAGGACTGCGCGACGACTGACGGGATGCGCAGAACTGCTCATGAGAAGTTCCTTTGCTGTGGGAGCGCGCCGCGACCGGGATCGCCGGCGCCGCGCACTCGACGGTGATGGGGTGCCTCAACCTTCAAAGGTAACGGCCGCACGCGGGGCGCAAGCCGCGAACGTTCACCCGGCGTAACGTCGCGGTGCGGTGCCACGATGGGCGGCCCGCGCGCTGCGCCGGAGAACGCACGATGGGCCGGAGAACGCACGATGCGCCGGAGAACGCACGCTGCGCCGGAGAACGCACGCTGCGCCGGAGAACGCACGACGGGCCGGAGAACGCACGATGCGCCGGTGCACTGCGCCGATCCGTTGCGGCCGATCGTGTGAACTGCGGCCGATCGTGCGGAGTCCGGCGCTCAGCCCTGCGCCTCGACCTCCTCGTACCGCCCCGACTCCAGGAACGTCTTCAGCCACGACGCGACCAGAGGCCATCCGCCCGAGATGTCGCCGAGGATGACGCTGCCCGGCTCGAATCCGGTTTGCATGATCACGAGCTTCGTGAGGTCTCCCTGCCGGGAGAGCTCGTAGGTCACGGTCGAGTTGGGCTCACCGGCGGCCTTCGCGCGGAACTCGTCGTCGAAGCCGATCGCCTGCATGAACTCGGGGGTGTAGGTCTGCCAGCTGTACGACAGGCGGTTATGCGGGTCGTACTCCTTCACGACCATCTCCGGCTCGGCGACGCGCACGTTGCGGTTCGGGTGCGAGATGGCGAGTGGCGAGCCAGGCGCCCAGTCCGTCTCGAACTCCATGCCCCAGTACCTGCGCGTGAAGGCCGGGTCGATGAGCGCCCTCCAGACGAGCTCCTGGGGAGCCTCGATGTAGGTGGTGTAGACGAACTCCGTCTGTGCGGTCGCGCTCGCCGGCGAGGCCAGGCGCCTGCCGCCCGCTGCCTGAGTTGTGGTGGTCATGATGCTGCTCTCCAATGCGGACTTGAGATCGGAGACCGCATTGATGCGGTCCCGGTCGTACTTGCGGATCCAGCGTTCGGAGATGGCGTTGATGGGGTCGGCGTTCAGGTAGTGGAGCTTCTGGCGGCCTCGGCGCACCGTCGTGATGAGGTTCGCCTGTTCCAGGATGTCCAGATGCTTGCTCACGGACTGGCGGGCCATGTCGAGGCCTGCGCAGAGTTCGCCGAGCGTCTGACCGGAGCGGTCGTCGAGGCTGTCGAGCAGCCTCCTGCGGCTCGGATCGGCCAGCGCCTTGAACACGTCGTCTTGCATCGCGCCATTCTCTCAAAAATGCAGTCGATCGGCTGCATATAGAGAATAGGCAGCTGGATGGCTGCATGTCAAGCGATGGGCCAACGCCGCTCGCGAGACGTCGATACCCTCGTCAGACTTCAGCGGCTGTGAGTTGTCTCGTCGGCGACGCGTAGAGTCGCCGCCATGGGAAGGGATGGCCCGGATTCGCACATCGAGCATGCGCGAGCCCTGTCCGACCGCGTCGCCGACAGCGGTGACACCGATCGCGCGCTGCGGTCGGCCGTGCTCGAACGTGCTGCAGGCGGTGCTGCTGTTCCGGAGCCGTACGACGAGCTGGTCGGGCAGATCGCCCGAGACTCGGCGCGGGTGACGGATGCCCAGGTGGCCGCCGTGCTGCGCGCCGCCGGCACCGAGGGGAAAGCGTTCGAGCTGATCCTGACCGCCGCGATCGGAACAGGGCTGCACCGCTGGAATGCCGCAGAGGCCGTGATCGAGGAAGCGTCTGATGCGTCTGACTGAGGTCGATCGCGGCGACACCCTGCGGCATCGAGCACTGATCGCGATGATCTCGCGGCTGACGGGCATCCGTCTGCCTGATGCTGCGCGAGTGGCGTTCTATCACCGCGACTTCGCCGGCCCCGTTCTGGGTGGGTGGACGCAGAGGGCGATGCGTGCGGAGAGCGGATGGAGCGTGTACGAGCGCGAGCTCATGGCCGCTGCCGTCGCGTCGTGGAATGCGTGCCCGTTCTGCGTGGGCGCACACGGTGCGATCGCCGTGCGCGGCATCGATCGCGCCGTCGTCGACGCCGTGCTGAACGATTACCGCACCGCCCCCATCTCGGATCGGCTGAAAGCGGCGCTGGCCTTCATCGAAGTTCTCACGCGCAGTCCGGACGAGCTCACGGCCGCCGACGCCCGAACGGCACTCGAAGCCGGAGTCTCACTCGACGATCTCCGAGACGCCTCGGCGGTGGCGAGCATCTTCAACGTGATCACCCGGTACGCGAACGCGCTCGCCTTCCAGGTGCCGAGCCCGGAAGAGTTCGAGAAGGCAGCAGGCATGCTCCTCAAGCGCGGCTACTCCTGAGCGGTCGCGCCTGGGCGGCGTGAGCGGTCGCGCCTGGGCAGTCAGGCCCGAGCGGTCGTGCCTGAGCGGTGGGGCCTGCGCGGTGGGGCCTGAACGGTCGTGCCTGAGCGGTGGGGCCTGCGCGGTGGGGCCCGACCCGTCAGGCCTGAGCGGTCGGCCCGGCAGTAGCCGCGGCACCCGGAGGTCAGTCGGAGGGCACCGGGGTGACGACGAAATCGTCGAGGTTGTGCAGTTCGCGGCGAACGTGTGCCGACGCGTGCTCGGCGACGTGCGTCGCGTCGTGCAGGCTCGTGGCATCGGTCATCACCACGGCCGAGCCGATGAGGCGGTGCCCGCTCCAGCGCAGCTTCATGCTCTGGATGCCCGTGACTCCGGTCGTGTGCCCCAATGCGTGCTCGACCCGTTCGAGCAGGTGCGGGTCGACGGCATCCATCAGGCGTGCACCGATCGACTTCACGGTGCCCCAGAGCAGTGCCAGGATCGAGATCGCGATCAGCAGACCGATGACCGGGTCGGCGAGCGGGAAGCCGAGAAGCACACCGATCGCCCCCAGCACGACCGACAGCGAGGTGATGCCGTCGAGCCTCGCGTGCACGCCATCTGCCATCAACGCCGCTGAGCCGATTGTGCGTCCGACCCGGATGCGGTAGACGGCGACGAGCTCGTTCCCTGCGAACCCGATCAGGCCGGCGACGATCAGCCACCAGGCGTTCTGCACCGGCTGCGGATGCACGAAGCGGTCGATCGCCTCCCAGCCCGCGACGACCGCGGAGAGCGCGACGACGAAGACGATGAACAGGCCGGCGAGGTCTTCGGCGCGGCCGTAACCGTAGGTGTAACGGCGAGTGGCGACGCGACGGCTGAGCACGAACGCGATCCACAGCGGAACGGCGGTGAGGGCATCCGCGAAGTTGTGGATCGTGTCGGCCAGCAGCGCCACCGAGCCGGTGAAGAGCACGAACCCGAACTGCAGAAGCGTCGTGCCCAGAAGGATGAACATCGAGACCTTGACCGCGGTCACGCCGGCCTTGCTCGCCTCGAGGGCGTCGTCGACGGAGTCCGCAGCGTCGTGCGTGTGCGGAACGAAGAGGTCGTAGAGGAATCCCTTCACGCCGCCATGCGGGTGCGAGTGCGAGTGCGAGTGTTCGTGGTCGTGCCCGTGGTCGCCGGGACGCGGGTGGTCGTGGTCGCCGGGATGTGCGTGGTGGTGGTCGTGGTCGGGGGCATGCGCGTGCCCATGGGCGTGCCCGTCGGCATGCCCGTCGTCGTGTGCATGAGGATGCCCGTGCTCGTCGGGCCGGTGCGTGTGCGGCTGGCTCACTGCGGCGACTCCGCCTCCGCCTGCGCGTGGTGGTGGCGCGGCGCCCCTCCCAGCGAGTGCTCGGCCTGGAAGATCGCGTCGGACACGAGCTGCCTCGCGTGCTCGTTCTCCAATCGGTAGAACACGCGCTGTCCGTCTTGACGCGTCGCGACGATGCGAGCCAGACGCAGCTTCGCGAGGTGCTGCGAGACGGCCGACGGCGGTTTGTCCACGATGTCGGCCAGATGGTTCACCGAGAGCTCCTCGACGTCCCGCAGCGCGAGGATGATCCGTACCCGAGTGGCGTCAGCGAGCATAGAGAACACCTCGACCGCGAGTTCCACGAACTGGCTGTCGACCTCACGACCGCATATCGGCTTATCCGCATCCATACGCAGATGCTAACTTAAGCGAGCGGATGCGACGCGCCCGGCCCGTGCTGCGCACTCAGCCCGTGCTGCGTGCTCGGCCCGTGCTGCGGGCACGGCGTACAGGCCGGCTCACTGCATCTTTTCTGCTGCCGCCACTACCGTTGATGTCGAGTTTCGCAACAGCTTCTTGCCTGCCGACCGGCGGCATCCGTCCGAAAACCCCGAGGATCATGACTGACACGATCGAGACTACGACCACCGAACTCGGAACGAGCCGCGTCAAGCGCGGACTCGCGGAGATGCTGAAGGGCGGTGTGATCATGGATGTCGTCACTGCCGAGCAGGCGAAGATCGCCGAAGACGCGGGCGCGGTCGCCGTGATGGCGCTCGAGCGGGTGCCTGCCGACATTCGCGCCCAGGGCGGGGTCGCACGCATGAGCGACCCCGATCTGATCGACGGGATCATCGAGGCGGTCTCCATTCCGGTCATGGCGAAGGCGCGCATCGGGCACTTCGTGGAGGCCCAGGTGCTGCAGGCGCTCGGTGTCGACTACATCGACGAGTCCGAGGTGCTGTCGCCGGCCGACTACGTCAACCACATCGACAAGTGGCCGTTCACGGTACCGTTCGTGTGCGGTGCGACGAACCTGGGTGAGGCACTGCGGCGCATCACCGAGGGGGCGGCGATGATCCGGTCGAAAGGCGAGGCCGGAACGGGGGATGTCTCGGAGGCGACCAAGCACATCCGTGCCATCACCTCTCAGATCAGTGCGCTGAAGTCGAAGTCGAAGGACGAGCTCTACGTCGCTGCGAAGGAACTGCAGGCGCCGTACGACCTCGTTGCCGAGGTGGCGGCGACCGGTAAGCTGCCTGTCGTGCTCTTCACCGCCGGCGGTGTCGCCACCCCCGCCGATGCGGCGATGATGATGCAGCTGGGCGCCGACGGCGTGTTCGTCGGTTCGGGCATCTTCAAGTCAGGGGATCCCGCCAAGCGTGCGGCGGCGATCGTCAAGGCGACCACGTACTACGACGACCCGGACGAGATCGCGAAGGCGTCCAGGGGGCTCGGTCAGGCGATGGTCGGCATCAACGTTTCCGACGTTCCTGCGCCGCACCGTCTCGCTGAGCGTGGCTGGTAGCGGGCGCCCGGTCGGCGTTCTCGCACTCCAGGGTGACTTTCGCGAGCATCTGCATGTGCTGCGTGAGCTCGGGGCCGAGGCAGTGCCGGTGCGACGGGCGGCCGAGTTGGAACAGGTTGGCGGCCTCGTCATCCCGGGCGGCGAGTCGACCGTCATGGACAAGCTCAGCCGGTCGTTCGGTCTCGCCCAGCCGATTCGCGATCGGATCGCGGCGGGGATGCCGGTCTACGGTACGTGCGCCGGCCTGATCATGCTCGCTGACGAGCTGGTCGACGCGGCTGAGGGGCAGCGGACGATCGGCGGCCTCCACGTGACCGTTCGGCGAAACGCGTTCGGCAATCAGAACGACTCGTTCGAGACCGATCTGTCGATCGCACAGCTCGGCGATCCCGCGGTGCATGCCGTGTTCATCCGTGCCCCGGCAGTCGAGCGGATGTCTGACGGCGTCACCGCGCTCGCGGCGCTCGCCGACGGCCGGGTGGTCGCGGTCGAGCAGGAAGGTCTGTTGGCCACATCGTTCCACCCCGAGATCAACGGGGAGCACCGGTTCCACCGACGCTTCCTGCAGCTGGTGGCGGAGTCCTGAGGCCCTCCGCGCGAGGCTCCCGCGCGCAGGTCGCTGTTGCGCGGGGAGTTGCTTGACAACGACCTGCGAATGCGAGAGCCGTCACGCACGAGGCCGACGCCGGAGCGTTCGGCGTCGGCCTCGTGCGTACAGCCGTCGACGTTCTCAGACTGACGATGTGCCGGTCACTGGGCCGGAGGCATCAGCACCGAGTCGAGGAGGTACACGGTCGCGTTCGCGGTGTGCACACCGCCGCAGATGACGTTCGCGTCGTTGACCTTCATGTTGTCACCGCTGCCGGTGATCGTGACGTCCTGACCTTCGACCGTCTTGTGCGTGCCGTCGATGGCGTCAGGCGCGAGCTGTCCTGCGATCACGTGGTAGGTGAGCACCGTCTTCAGCGTGCTCGCCCCTGCGGGGGTGCCGAGCGTGGCCAGTGTCGATGCCGGCAGCTTGGCGAACGCCGAGTCGACGGGCGCGAACACGGTGAACTGGCCGCCGTCGATGGTATCGACGAGGTTGACGGCAGGGTTCAGCTTGCCGGAGACCGCCTTGACCAGTGTGGTCAGCATCGGGTTGTTAGAGGCCGCCACCGCGACCGGGTCCTGCGACATGCCTTTGATCGAACCCGCACCGGTCGGCACCTGCTTGGCGTAAGCGGCGCATCCGGGGCCCACGAGACCGGCCGCAGGATCAGCGGCGGCGGATGCACTGGGCTTGTTCGTCTTCATCGAGGAGCTCTTGCTCGTGCTGGTTCCGTTGCCGGAACAGCCGGCCAGGGCGAGAACGGTGAGTGTGGCAACGGCTGCCGCCGCGACGGTGGTGCGCTTTCTGTTGAACATCGTCAGTCTCCTTCGAGTGCTGTGTTCGAGGCGCGATTGCAGCCTCCACAACTGACTTCGGAGCCACCGGTCGAACGGTTTGGAGCAGCTTGACGCACACCGCGCCGAAGCCGGGGCGCGTCAGCTCGGCATCACGTATCCAGTGGCGATCGACAACGACCTGTCCACCTGGACCAACTACCGCAACCGATACTGGCCGGCGGACTATCTGGTCGACGCGAAGGGCGTCGTGCGCAACGTGCAATTCGGCGAGGGCGACTACGCCGCCACCGAACGGATGATCCGCACACTGCTCGTGGATGCCCACCCCGGCATCAGGCCGCCGCCTCCGACGGAGACCAAAGACACCACACCGACAGTGAACCTGACTGTAGGTTCTGAGCGACGATGGCGGATTCCACGACAAATTGCGGACACTTGGCAGATCCGCCAAGTAGCTCGGAATCTCTCATCGAAAAAGCCAAGCGCATGTTCAGCTAAGTTCCAGGCCGACAGGGCGTTTACCGTACCCATGCGTGCATTTTCACCGTGCGGGTCTTACGTGCATCGAGGAGCTGCGCTGACGTGCGCGATCGGTGGCTGTGGATCGCAGCGCGTTGAGGGACCCTCTTGCGTGCTGTTGGCAGTTTGCTGCGTTGCGAGGGCCCTACCGACGGCGTCGGTCGGGTCGATCGGCCGGATACTAGCCCTATGTGGTCTCGGGCGATGTTGGCTGCGATTGGTGCAACAGTCGTGGTCGTGGCCTTGTCGGCGTGCTCGTCGACACAGCCGACGGCTTGCTCAGCCGTTGGGATCTCATCGTCTGTTCGCGTGCACGTCACCGGCAGTCTCACGCTGGTCCGCGACGTCGGGTTCTGTGTTGGCGTCGCCTGTACTCCACACCGGTTATCCATCAAGGTCGAGGGATCAACGCCTGCACCGATCCCGATCGCCCATCAGGGCAACGTGTGGACGGTGCCGAGCGGCTCATCGCGCCCGGCTCATGGGCGAGTCGCAGCGTTTGATAGCTCCGGCGACATTCTGGCCAATGATGTCGTCGCGTTGAGCTGGAAGAACGACGGCACGTCCACTTGCCCCGGCCCTTACACTGCCAACGCGAACCTTCACGTACCGACGTAACAGAATCCAGGGCCCGGAGACCCTTCTATGGCTGTTGTCAAGGCGTGATGGTGATGTTTGTGGCGAGGGTTCGGTAGATCTGTCGTGCGATGTAGCGCTTGAGGATTCGGCGGATCTCGCGTGCGGTTTTGCCTTCGGCGAGGCGTCGTTGCTTGTAGGCGCGGGTGTCGGGGTCGTTGGAGAGGCGGACGCGGGCGACGACGTCGAGCGCACTGTTCAGTTGTCGGTCTCCGTTGCGGTTCAGCCGGTAGCGGGTGGTGTTCCCGCTGGATGCCGGTATCGGTGAGGCGCCGGCGAGAGCGGCGAATGCGGCTTCGTCGCGGACGCGGCCGGGATGGGAGTACGCGGTCAGGAACACGGCTGCTGTGACGGGTCCGACGCCT
>NZ_BAAHAW010000023.1:0-168967 GCF_054777235.1 Humibacter antri
GATCAGACAGGCATTCTCCGCTTAACGCGCCGACACCACCCCACGCTCAATCGGTGGATCCAGGCTAAGCGTCGCCCGCCCGTTCCGGATGGTGAACGCCGCTCAATATCGACCACGGAGCGATCAAATTCGGCACCGCGCGTGCGCTCCCGTGCGCGCGTCGTCGAAACGTTCAGGTGGGAAGCGCGTGAGTGGCGGCGAACACCCATGGCCAGTGCGCCTACCGGGTGAAGGTGTTCAACCAGTCGAGGACCACGTCCGGATGGCGCTGGAATTGGAGGTACCCGTCCCAGCGCCGCGTCGTGCCGTCGATCCACACCAGCTTCTTCTTCGTGTCGGGTTGAGGAATGGCGTCGAAGATTGCCTGCACGTCCACGGGCCGCGTCATGAGGTCATCGCGCACCTGATAGACCAGGGCGGGCACCTGAACGATACTGGCGGCGCGAAGTGGCGACATGTCGTCAAGACCGAAACTGGTCCGAAGGCGGATCTGCTGGTCCACCGCGTGGATGACCGAACGGGGGACGCCGGTGCGTTCGAGGCTCCGCTCGAGGACGTAGCGCGGTGACAGCGGCTGGCACGCCACCAGGCACCGCACGGCCTCGAATTCACGCGGCGCCCGTTCCATGGCGAAAAGGGTTGCGTTCGCTCCGAGGCACCGGCTGAAGAGCGCGATTTTCAGCTCGTGAAGGTCGGGCCGAGAGTCGACGTAACGCAGTGAGCCGATGACGTCGCGGGCCTCGTGGATACCGCCGCTAGTCAGACCACCGTTGGCGCCGGAGCTGAGGCCGAAGTTTCGGAGGTCGTAGGCGAGAACGTGGTAGCCGGCGTCATGGAGAAGGACAATGTCCGGAGTGAGGTCGACATCGATGTTGTTGCCCGTGTCGATTGTCATCGATCTCCACGGTTCGACGCTGGCGGGCAGTCCGGATCGGCTGAACCACCGCGGGTGGTTGACGATGACGATGGTGTCGGCGGATTCGGCCGGGACGAACCACCCCTCGAGAGGGAGTCCGTCCTCGGAGGCAAACGTGACGTTCTCGAAGGCGAGACCATGGTCCGCAGGCGTTCGGAGCACAGGTGATCTCGGCGACGTGCTGAAGTTGTCTGCGATCCTGGCAACACTGTCGGAGTTGTCTTCACGACCCGCGTGCGAGTCGGAAGCCTTCTCGGTCGAGACGGCCACGCTCAGGCTCCCGTTCTGGTCAGGCCGCCGTCGACATGAAGGATTTGGCCGGTAATGAAGCCGGCCTGGTCGGAGACAAGGAATCCGAGCATATGAGCGAGATCCTCTGGAGCGGACGGACGCTTTATCGTCTGCATCGAGGTGACGCGCGAGAAGATCTCCTCTGCGGTAGGGCCGCTCGTGCGAGCCCGGTCGATGAAACCGCCTGTGGCCACGACGCTCGGGGCGATCGCGTTGACGGTGATGCCACCGTCTCCGAGTTCGTTCGCGAGAGCCCGGGTCAAACCGTGGACCGCGGCCTTGCTGGTCAGGTAGGCAAGGTCCTTTTGACCGAGGAGTGTGTTCGCGGAACCAGTGTTGACGATACGACCCCATCCGTTTTCGGCCATCCCGGGCGCAAACTCTTGAGAAAACCGGAGGATCGGTTCGACGTTGACCGCCTGAACTCGCCGCCAGACGTCGAGGGTCACGGAATCAAGAGTTCCGGTGGGGAAGATTCCGGCATTGTTGACCAGGATGTCAACGCGGCCGAAGCGGTCGAGGACCTTTGCGACGGTGCGGCCGACTTGGTCGGGATCGCTGATGTCGCAACTGAGGCCCAATCGCTCTGCTTCTCCGGGAAGGTCAGCGAGAGCCTCACTCGGATCGTGCAGATCGACTCCGACGACGGTGGCGCCATCGGCGAGGAGCCGTTCGACGTACGCCAGCCCGATGCCGCGCGCGGCCCCGGTGACAAAGGCCGTTTTCCCATTCAGACTCATGAATCGGTCCGCCCAGTCTCGGTGGCATCCGGCGAAAGTGCCGGGGCGAAAGACAGTCCCAACTGAAGAGCGATGCCGAAATAGTCCTCAAGGTGCCACGTCTGAACGATGAGGCCATCCTCGAAGCGGTGCACGTCGGACGCGCGGAACTCGATCAGCTTTCCGGTCGCGGCCACCCCGAGGAGTTCCCCGGCATGTGTGCCGCGATTGGTTGTTCGAACGGCCACGAGATCCCCCGAGGCGACGACGTCGTCAATGGTGACGGTGAGACCGGTGAAGACTCCGCGGAGATGGCTGATGCTTGCCTTCCACCCGTCCGGGCCACCACCGGTTCGCAAAGCAGGAATCGATTCCCACTGAGCACCGAGGGTAACGTCGACAAGGGACAGGTCCCCGGTACCGAGGGCGTCGTAGAACCTGCGAGCGACTGCCGCAGGATCGGAGCAAGTTTTGTCGGACATACAGTGCCTCTTTCATCTGGTTAGAAATCCGGTGTCTCACAGCGGCAATGGCATGCAAGATCATTCGCAATACATCTAAATATACTCTACCGTACCGTTTACTTAGGAGGTTGCCGGTGCCGGACCCATCCGCCACCGTCGTTGCGGAGCCGCGGAACTCTCGGCAGCGCCGCGGCGATGAGCTTCGGCTGCACATCCTGCTGTCAGCGAAAGACGTGTTCCTCGATGCGGGTTACGAGCGCGCTTCGATGGATGCGGTCGCGCTGAAAGCCAGCACTTCGAAAAGGTCCCTCTACGCGCATTTCGAGAGCAAGGATGTGCTCTTCGGCGCGGTTCTGGAGGTCATCCGAGGCCTGTTTCTTTCCAAACTCGGCACGCCCGAGGACTACGCGCCGGAGAGCGCCGACGCGGTCACGCTGTTCTGCGCACGGTTCCTGCAACTGATGACCTGGGAGGCGCAGGTGCGAACCTGTCGTCTCTGCGTCGCCGAGGCTGATCGGGCTCCAGAAATCGCGACGACGTACTTCGACGCCATGTTCACGACCACCGCCCGTCGGCTCGCCTCCTTCCTTCGCGCCCGCTACGGATTCGATTTCGAACGAGCAGACGCAGTCGCACTCGACCTCCTCGGCCGAACCGCGCTGCCACGCATCATGAGGACACTTCTCCGAGTCGATCCGCCGATCGCCGGTCACGACTCTCCCCGGCCCGACGCCATCAGTTCGGATGTCGACATCCAAATCGTCAGGAGTGTCGTCGAAAGCGCACTCCCGAACTGAAGCCGGCACAGGGTCCGCCCGCAACGACATCGCCCCCGCGAACTTCACCTTCGATGACGGCGGCGGGCGGTCAGGCCGGTCGGCAAATGGTGAGGATCTGCTCCGGCTGGTAGCCACGCGGAAGGAGGCGTAGGTGAGCGGTTGTTCCCGGCCCGAGGGAGAGCGCACCCGTTTGGCGCCCGCCTGGCTGGTGGCGATGTCGTACCGGGGCCACCGCGCCACGGCTTTGGTGCTGACGGTGCGTAGCTCGTGTTCGAGATGCTGGAATCGTGGTGAGCCGGGGTGATTGCCGGCGTTGGTTCGAAGGCGTGCGAGCAGCCCTTGCGCCACGACAGCCCAGTCGGGCAGTGCGTCGCGCGCGGCTGGATCGGCGGACAACCCCGAACGCCTCGGCACCCGGGCCAGCTTCGTTGCTCCCTCCGGCGTCGCACCGATCCCCGCCTCGTCAGGGCAACGCACCCGGCACCGACTCTCCCGCGGTGGAAACCGGCACGCGAACGCCGTCACCCTCGGTGAGGCTGATCGGTAGCGGCCGTGTCAGGGTCACGTCGATGCCGTGGTTGATAGACCTCGTTTGGCTCGATGCACGAATGCGCTGCGTATCGGGGAAACCCCTCGATGGTGATCAGCACGGAGGTAGAGCAATGAGCGGAACAGAGAACGCCGATATCGTCGGCGAGTACATGGTGCCGATCGAACCGACGTCCGATCTAGAGTGTCGCAGCTTCCAGTAGGGCGGCTCGGGCGTGACCGGCAAATAGTTGGGTGTTCAGCTGGGCGTGTTGAACGTGCTGCACCACACCTGAAGCCGGTGAAGGCACTCCGCGCCTACGCAGAGCCAGCATGACCCTTCCTGCCGCCCAGCGCCAAGGGTCGTGGACTTCCTGCTGATGCATGAGGCGCAGGAGTGCATCGATATAGTGCTTTGCGAGTTCACTCGAGGCGGTTGTCGCGGCCGATAGAGCAACCGGAGCGAGGAGTCCCTGGATCGACCGCACGACTCGGGCAAGGCTATGGGGCTGTTGGTCGGGGTCGTTGGCGAGTTCAACGGCATGCTCGACCTCGCTCGCCAGGGTCGTCGCTTCATCGTCCGCGAGGCCAAGCTCATCCTTCGTGGCGACGATCTCACTCAACACGCGGAGCAACTCCGAGTTGTCAGTTCCAGGGGATAGGGACTGCTTCTGCCTCACGTCGCCAGTAGCGCTCGCGGCGACCATGTTCCCGTGGCCGCTGACATGCTGAGTGACGCTGTTGTCGTTGTAGACCACGGGATTTCCTCCACTAAGACCCTTGTGCCAGTTGGATTCGCCTCGAGATTTCGCTGTGGATCCGAGTGTCCGCCACTTGTGTGCAATCCGCCATCTTCGATAAGAAGTTGCAGCGGGTCCATGAATGCCGGACCCGCATTATGCGACAGCTGAACACGTGACCGAGCCTGGCACCCCGCGCGGGACCGGCCGCGGCAGGATCGCGCATGCCGCCATCCAGAGGGTGCCAGCACGGTCGGCCGTCACGGTGGCGGAACGCCCGTGCGACCGAGCACCGCGATCAGCTGGCCGTACGCCTGATGCGGATCGAGTCCACTCGTATCGAGACGGATCGTGGCCGGGCGATCGGCCAGATACATTTCAAGGTGCAGCCGGATTCGATCGAGCAGCTCGCCATCGGATGCGGAGACGGTCTGCTGCGTGTACGCGTCGACCGCATGTTCCGGATGCTTCGCTCTCAGCCTGCGTTCGTACTCGTCGCGGTCGACTAGCAGGGCCACCTCGATGTACTCCGCTCCGGCTTCGACAGCGACATCGTCGGCCCACGCATGCTCGTCAAGACACCACTCCACGCTGCTGAGCTGCACCCGTAACGCGGCCCGGGCCGGGCATCCGCTCCATTTAGGATGGAACGCATGTCCGACGGCGCCTCGTTCTACATCACCACGCCCATTTTCTACGTGAATGATGTTCCGCACATCGGGCACGCCTACACCGAGGTCGCCGCGGATGTTCTCGCCCGCTGGCACCGTCAGGCCGGCGACGACACGTGGCTGCTGACCGGCACTGACGAGCACGGTCAGAAGATTCTGCGCACGGCCACGGCGAACGGGCTGGAGCCACGGGAGTGGGCTGACCGGCTCGTGGCATCCGCTTGGAAGCCACTGCTGGAGACCGTCGACATCGCCAACGACGACTTCATCCGCACCACCGACGAGCGGCACGAAGAGGCCGTGACCCGGTTCCTGCAGAAGCTGCACGACGACGGCCACATCTATGCCGGCGAGTACGAGGGCTACTACTGCGTCGGCTGCGAGGAGTACAAGCAGCGTGACGAGCTCGACGAGCCGCTCAGCGGTGAGTACCAGGGGCAGCTGGTGTGCAAGATCCATTCGCGGCCGATCGAGATTCTCAAGGAGAAGAACTACTTCTTCCGTATGAGTGCGTTCGCTCAGCAGCTGCTCGACCTGTACGAGTCGCGTCCCGATTTCGTGCAGCCGGAGAGCGTGCGCAACGAGATCGTGCAGTTCGTGCGGCAGGGGCTCTCCGACCTCTCCATCTCGCGGTCGAGCTTCGACTGGGGCATCAAGGTGCCGTGGGATGAATCGCACGTCGTCTACGTCTGGTTCGACGCCCTGCTCAACTACACCACCGCGGTCGGTTACGGCACAGACCAGGAGCTGTTCGACCGCCGCTGGCCCGCATACCACCTGGTCGGCAAAGACATCGCGCGGTTCCACGCCGTCATCTGGCCGGCCATGCTGATGGCCGCCGGCGTCGACGTGCCGCACAAGGTGTTCGGCCACGGCTGGCTGCTCGTCGGCGGCGAGAAGATGTCGAAGTCCAAGCTGACCGGTATCGCGCCGTCGCAGATCACCGACACGTTCGGGTCGGATGCCTTCCGCTACTACTTCATGCGCGCCATCACCTTCGGACAAGACGGCTCGTTCAGCTGGGAAGACCTTTCGGCCCGCTACCAGTCGGAACTCGCCAACGGCTTCGGCAACCTCGCCTCGCGCGTAGTCGCCATGCTGCAGCGCTACTTCGACGGCGAGGTGCCCGAGTCGCTGGAGAGCGCCGCGACGGATGCCGACCGCATGATTCGGCGCACGGTCGCGGATGCCGCAGCGAATGCCGATGCCGCCATCGCGCGCTTCGCGATCCACGACGCGCTCGCCGCGATCTGGACCATCGTCGATGAGTTGAACGGCTACATCACGGAGCAGGAGCCGTGGGCTCTGGCCAAGGACGATGCCGACCGTGAACGCCTTCAGACCGTGCTCTACACGGCCGTGGAGGGGCTGCGCGCGCTCTCCGTGCTGCTGTCGCCCGTGATTCCGAAGGCGACGGAGCTGCTGTGGCGTGCGCTCGGTGCCGAAGAGGCGCTGGGCGAGTTGACCGCGCAACCGCTTCGCGACGCGGGGAGGTGGGGGCAGTTGCCTGCCGGCATCCGCGTCTCCGCGCTCGATGCCCTTTTCCCGCGCATCGAGCAGGCCGTGGTCGCGTAGCGGATCGGCGCCAGCCTCATGCCCAGCGATCCGACGTATCCGCCGCTGCCGACGCCCCTGACGGTGCCGGTGTACGACAACCACACGCACATCGATCCGTCGGCGCGCCCCGGGCGTATCGAGGAGGGCCACGCGCTGGACTATCGCGAACAGCTCGACCGAGCGTCGTCGGTAGGCGTTCGCGGCGTCGTGCAGGTGGGAACAGACGTGGCCTCCTCCATCTGGGCTGCGGAGACCGCTGCGATCGAGCCGCGCATGCTGGCCGCGGTGGCCATCCACCCGAATGATGCCCCCGAGTTGGATGCCGCGGGCGAGCTTGACGACGCCCTGGCCGTGATCGACTCACTCGCCTCGCGCCCTCGGGTGCGCGCCATCGGCGAGACCGGCCTCGACTTCTTCCGAACGGATGAGAATGGTCGGGCCGCGCAGTTCCGGTCGTTCGAGGCCCACATCGAGATGGCCAAGCGTCACGATCTCGCGCTGCAGATCCACGACCGTGACGCTCACGACGACGTGATCGCGGCACTGAGGCGGGTCGGAGCACCCGAGCGGGTGGTTTTCCACTGCTTCTCCGGCGACACCGGGCTGGCGGAGATCTGCGCAGACAACGGCTGGTATCTCTCGTTCGCAGGCACCGTCACGTTCAAGAATGCGCAGAATCTGCGCGACGCGCTTGAGATCGTGCCGCGTTCGCTGCTGCTGGTGGAGACGGATGCCCCCTACCTCACGCCGTCCCCGTTCCGCGGGCGCCCGAATGCGCCGTACCTCATTCCGCACACCGTTCGCGGCATGGCCTCGGTGACCGGCACCGATGTGTCCGTGCTCGCGGCGCAGCTCGTGTCGAACACGGAACTCGTCTACGGCAAGTGGGACTCGGAACCGGTGGCTGCGCCCCCGACGACGCCGATCGGAATCATCGCGTGATCAAGCACGGGCCATGCAACTCCTAGGACCGGCGGAGATCCGCAACCTCGCCGAGCTGCTCGATGTGACGCCGACGAAGAAGCTCGGGCAGAACTTCGTGATCGACGCGAACACCGTGCGGCGCATCGTGCGGGTCGCGCACGTGCAGCCGCACGACGTTGTGATCGAGGTCGGACCGGGGCTCGGGTCGCTGACACTGGGGCTGCTGGAGGCAGAGGCATCCGTCGTCGCGGTCGAGATCGATGGAAGGCTGGCGCGGCAGCTGCCGGTGACGGTCGGCCAGCTCGCACCGGAGGCATCCGATCAGCTGCATGTTCTGCATCAGGACGCCCTTGCGCTCGAGGGCGCGGCCCTGACCGCGCTGCCCGCCCCACCGCTGCGCCTTGTGGCGAACCTGCCGTACAACGTGTCGGTGCCCGTGCTGCTGCACCTTCTGCAGACCGTGCCCACGCTGGAATCGGGCGTGGTGATGGTGCAGGCCGAGGTGGGGCAGCGGCTGGCCGCTCATCCTGGGTCGAAGGTGTACGGCTCACCGAGTGTGAAGGCCGCATGGTACGGCTCATGGCGCACTGCGGGGCACGTCTCCCGGCAGGTGTTCTGGCCGGTTCCCAACGTGGACTCGATCCTGGTCGCGTTCGAACGGCACGAGCATCCGGGCGACGAGGAGTTGCGGCAACGGATGTTCGCCATCGTGGATGCCGCCTTCGGCCAGCGCCGCAAGATGCTGCGGCAGTCGCTGGCCGGCGTCTTCGGCGACTCGGCGACCGCTTCCGCCACATTGGAGGCGGCGGGACTTGCTCCGACGGCCCGTGGCGAGGAACTGACGGCCGACCAGTTCGTAGCCCTCGCGCAAATACCGCGCATTCCGCCGGGCTGAGTAGCCGGCGCAGCCGGCGTATCGAAACCAGCCCCGCGATACCGCGCATACCGCCCGGATAGTGGCGGCCGGACGCCCCGCCCTTTCCGCTGGTTGAGTAGCGGCCGGAGGCCGCGCCCTTTCCGCTGGTTGAGTAGCGGCCGGAGGCCGCGTATCGAAACCAGACCTGTCGACGCGATCGGGTTTCGATAAGCCCGCTGCGCGGGCTACTCAACCAGCGGGACCGGCTGGTGTCGTGGCTACCGCCGGAGTAGCCGGTCGCAGCCGGCATATCGAAATCAGCCCCCGCCATTAGGTTGGAACCATGATGTCCGCCGGCCTGGGTCTGCCTGTCCACGCTCGCGCCCCTGGCAAGGTGAACCTCTACCTCGGTGTGGGCGCTGTCGGCGACGACGGATACCACGACGTCGCGAGCGTCTACCAGGCCGTCTCGCTCTATGAGGACGTGCGCGTCTGGGCGGCCGACGACATCACCCTGAGCTTCAGCGGCCCGATCGACGGCTCCGGCCTGCCGACGGATGAGCGCAACATCGCCGTGCGGGCCGCCCAACTCGTGGCAGACGTGGCCGGCGTGAGCGCCGGGGTGCGGATCGAGATCGAGAAGAACGTTCCCATCGCAGGCGGCATGGGCGGGGGGTCGGCGGATGCGGCGGCCACGCTGGTCGCGTGCGACACGCTGTGGAACGCCGGGCTTCCGCGGGAGCAGCTCCACGATCTGGCGGCGCAGCTCGGGGCAGACGTGCCGTTCGCTCTCGCCGGCGGTACAGCCATCGGGCTGGGTCGCGGCGACGAATTGAGTCCCGTGCTCACACAGGGGCGATTCGACTGGGTACTCGTGCTGCCACGCGGCGAACTCTCCACTCCGGCCGTCTACCGAGAGCTGGATGCTCATCGCAAGCGCCACGCGAGCGAGCTCGGGTCGGTGGGCGAGCATCCGTCGGTGAGTACCGAGCTCCTTCAGGCATTGCGCGCAGGCGATCCGACACTGCTCGCCGAGAACCTCGCGAACGACCTGCAGGCGCCGGCCATTCACCTCTCCGACGAACTCGCCGGTGTGCTGGAGCTGGGGGAGAACAACGGAGCGCTTGCCGGCCTCGTCTCCGGGTCGGGGCCGACGGTCGCCTTCCTCGCGGAGGATCGGGAGTCGGCGATCGACCTGCAGATCGCTCTCAGTGCGGGGCAGCTGCGGGCAGTGCGTGTCTCCGCTCCGGTGCACGGCGCCCGCGTGATGCAGCTCGGAGAATGATCGCCGGCAGCCTTCTTCCAGCCGGGCGGCATCGCAGTGAGGCTCCCGTGCGGATTCGGCGTCCCGCGCGGCGCGACAGCGCGCTCCGAGCGTCGCAGCGGCGTGAGGAAGAGCGAGCGGATGCTCAGCCGATCGCCTCGGTCACTTCGAACCAGCGTGCTTCGAGTGCTTCGGCCTCCCGCTCGAGCTCGCCGATGGCATGCGTCTTCGCGGTCAGTCCTGTGTAGTCGGATTGGTCGTGCTCGGCAAGCGCCGTGCGTTCGGCGTCGATGCGGCCGGTCAGCTTTCCGAGGCGCCGCTCGATCGACGCCACCTCCTTCTGCGCGTCGCGCAGCGCCGCACCGGTCAGCCCGCCAGTCCGACCCGTCCCGCCGGCTCCGCCCGTCCCGCCGGCTCCGCCCGTCCCGCCGGCTCCGCCCGTCCCGCCGGCTCCGCCCGTCCCGCCGGTTGAGCTTGTCGAAACCGAGCTGCTCCCGCCGGCCCCGCCCCTACCGCCGGTTGAGCTTGTCGAAACCGTCCCGCCCGCACCGGCATCCCGCCGTTCCTCCAGCGCTCGCAGCCGCAGGTACTCGTCCACCCCTCCCGGAAGGTGCCGCAACCGGCGGTCGAGAATCGCGAACTGCTGATCGGTGACCCGCTCGATGAAGTACCTGTCGTGCGATACGACGAGCAGGGTGCCGGGCCAGGAGTCCAGCAGGTCTTCGATCGCGGCGAGCATGTCGGTGTCGAGGTCGTTGGTCGGCTCGTCGAGGATGAGCACGTTCGGCGCGTCGAGCAGGATGAGCAGCAGCTGGAGCCGCCGTTTCTGCCCTCCGGAGAGGTCCTTCACCGGCGTCGACAGCTGGGCGGACGAGAAGCCGAGTCGCTCGAGCATCTGACCGGGCGTGAGCTCCTGCGCCTTCGGCCCGCTGCCGATGGTGTACGTCGTGCGCAGCCTTCCGAGAACGATCCGCACCGGGTCGTTCAGGTGCTCGTCGAGCTCGTCCATGCGCTGCGTGAGGGAGGCGACCTTGACCGTCTTGCCGTGTTTGACCCGGCCGCGGGTCGGTTCGACCGTGCCGGCGATCAGGCCGAGCAGGGTCGACTTTCCCGCGCCGTTGACGCCGAGGATGCCCGTTCGCTCACCCGGCGCGATCCGCCACTCCACACCGTGCAGCACCTCGTGGTCGCCTTCGGCGCTCGAGTCGCCCTCGCGTGCCGGGTACGACACCGAAGCACCGACGAGATCGACCACCTCCTTGCCGAGCCGTGCCACTGCGAGCGACTTCAGCGACACCGCGTCGCGGATCGGCGGCACGTCCTCGATCAGCACGTTGGCCGCATCGATGCGGAACTTCGGCTTCGACGTTCTCGCAGGCGCGCCGCGCCGCAACCAGGCGAGTTCCTTGCGGGCTAGATTCTGCCGTTTCGCCTCGGATGCCGCGGCCATCCGATCGCGCTCGACCCTCTGCAGGATGTATGCCGCATATCCGCCCTCGAACGGTTCCACGACGCGGTCGTGCACCTCCCAGGTCGCTGTGCACACCTCGTCGAGGAACCAGCGATCGTGTGTCACCACCAGAAGGCCGGCCGCGTTCGCCGACCACCGCCGCTTCAGGTGCTCGGCGAGCCACGTGATCGCTTCGACGTCGAGGTGGTTCGTGGGCTCGTCGAGTGCGAGCACGTCCCATTCGTCGGCGAGAAGCGCCGCCAGTGCCACACGCCGACGCTGGCCTCCGCTCAGAGAGCCGATCATGGCATCCCACTGGATGTCCCGCAGCAGCCCCGAGATCACGTCGCGCACGCGCGCATCGCCCGCCCATTCGTGCTCGGGCGTATCGCCGACGACGACGTGCGACACGGTGTGCGCATCCTCGAGCGTGTCGGCCTGATCGAGCACCCCGATCCGGATTCCTCGCCGCACCGTGACTCGCCCGCTGTCCGGACGCAGACGGCCGGACAGCATCGCCAGGAGCGACGATTTGCCGTCGCCGTTGCGGCCGACGATGCCGATGCGATCGCCCTCGTTGACGCCGAGCGAGACGGAGTCGAAGACGACCTTGGTGGGGAACTCGAGATGCAGGGCCTCGGCCCCGAGAAGATGCGCCATGTCGCGTTCCAGGGTACGGGAGGGCCCGCCCTCCAACGTCCCGGGTGGCTCAATTCCCCATGCTCGGACTCCGCCCGGCCGCGAACGGTAAGAGTGTCCGGGCGACCCGTTCCGGGTCCTCGAGATTCGGCGAGTGTCCGAGCCCGTCCAGCAACTCGATGCGAGCGTCGGGAACGATTCGAAAGTCGTTGGCCGATGCCGGGTTCCAGCGAGAATCCTGCTCCCCGAAGATCACCATGAGAGGCTTGCCGATCGGCGCCAGACGGTCGGGCAGAGAGCGATCGCCGAGGTAACGACGGATCGCGACCGATACTGCGCCGAAAACGGCGAAGTCGAGCTGCCGGAACTGGTCGACATAGTCCTGCGGGATGGCGAAGCCGGGATGGAAGCCATCGCTCATTGCCTGCCGCAGTTGGTCGTCTGTCAGCTGAGCCCAGGAGGCGCCGCGTAGATCGACAACCTCGGCGATGTAGGAACCCATGCTCGGTCCCGTGTCGATCAGTGCCAGCGCCGAGACCGCATCGGGGCGTTCCTCGGCCAGACCGGTGGCGAAGACCCCGCCGCTGGAGTGTCCGACCGCCGTGACGGGACCGACACCAAGTCGGTCGAGCACCGTGCCGATCTGCCGGGCCACGGTGGCGACTTCATAGTCCAGCGTCTCTGGCATGGCCGAGCGACCACAGCCCGGAAGATCGATGCGGATGACCCGATGGGCCGACGCCGCGAGCGGGAGTAACGGCTCCCACGATCGTGACGACGCTGCCGTCCCGTGAATGAGGAGCAGGGGGTCACCGTCGCGCGGTCCGTCTTCGAACACGGCGAACCCGACACCGTCAGCGGTCATGATGCGGTCCTCGGCGGGTACCGAGGGTCCGAAGTGATGAACGGTTGCGGGAGAGCCGGGCCGAACGGCAGCGGAAGATGTCATACCGGGAGCCTGGCTTCCTGCGGCGGCCCTGGCTTGTACGAATGTTCCCGCATACGCTTTTCGGTATGGCGGGCGTTCGAGCCGACTCGAAGCGCGGGGGTGGCAGCGGTGACAGCCGCCGGCCCGCAGACGGATTCTTGTGGGACGTCAGCTCCCCGTCGCGGCCGATCTCACTCCCGGGCGTACGGGCGGCGGGCTTCACGGATCGCGGTCTCACGCCGCCGCAGTTGCGGCTGATCCCGCATCCCGCTCTGACGTTGATCCTCGTGTTCGATGGCAGCATCTCCGTGGAGAACGAAGCCGGGCAGCGGTTGCGTGGCAGTCTCGTGTTGGCGCCGGGGTTCGGCCAGGTGCTCCGCTCTGCCCAACTGCAGACGTTCGGATGCTTGCAGCTACGACTGTCTCCCCCTGTGGCCAGAGCTGTCCTGGGTGGTGTGGCTGCCGAGATCGACGGCGTTCTCGAACTCGAGGACCTGTGGGGGCGACACGCTGCAGGGCTCATCGACGAACTCGCCGGTCACACGTCATGGGCTTCCCGGTTCGCTCTCACCGAGCGATGGCTGATCGAGCGGCTCTCGGCAGGCGGCCCCATGACCCCCGAGATCGCCTGGGCGTGGAAACGTGTCACGCAGTCCCGTGGCACCATCCGGATCGAACAGTTGGCTGCCGACCTGGGGTGGAGTCGTCGCCGGCTATGGGAGCGCTTCCGGTCGGAGGTCGGAATGACGCCGAAGCGTGCGACGAAGCTCGTGCGCTTCGACCACGCAGTACATCGGCTGGCTGTCGGGCAACCACCGGCAAGCGTGGCTGCCGAGGTCGGTTTCAGCGATCAGTCCCATCTCCATCGCGATGTCGCAGCGTTCACCGGGCGGACGCCGTCGACCGTCGGAGCTGAACCGTTCCTGGCCGTTGACGGCATCGCCTGGGGTTGGCCAGGTCGGGCCTCCGGTGGGAGGGACTCGAATCGATGATGCGTGCACCCGCCCGCAGGCGGGGACCAGGCATCGGTGGCGTCCGGCCCTACGTGAGCGCGCGCTCGATGCGCACGACCACCGACTTCGACGCGGGAGTGTTGCTCACCTCCGCCGTCGCATCCAGTGGAACAAGCGGGTTCGCCTCCGGGAAGTATGCGGCGGCGCAGCCCCGAGCGGTCGGATACGAGACCAGCCGGAATCCCCGGATCACCCGGTCGACACCGTCGTCGTACTCGCTGTGCACATCGACGCGCTGCCCGTCCTGCAGCCCCAGCTCGGCGATGTCGAGCGGGTTCACGAAAACCACGTCCCGACCCTTCTTCACGCCGCGGTACCTGTCGTTCAGGCTGTAGATCGTCGTGTTGAACTGGTCGTGGGCCCTGATGGTCTGCAGCAGCAGACGGCCGGCGGGGCACTGCACGTACCGCAGTTCGTTGGTCGTGAACTTCGCCTTGCCGGTGTCGGTGGGGAACGTGCGCGAGTCGCGCGGCCCGTGCGGAAGCACGAATCCGCCCTCTCGCCGGATCTTCACGTTGTAGTCGTCACATCCGCTGCAGACGTTCGCGATGTGGTCGCGGATGCGGTCGTAGTCGCTCTCGAACCCGGCCCAGTCGACCTCCACCTTGTCGCCGAGTGTCGCGCGGGCCAGCCGCGTGATGATCGAGATCTCCGACAGCAGGTTCGACGACACCGGGTCGACCTTGCCCCACGACGGATGCACGGCGCACACCGTGTCTTCCACGGAGACGAACTGTTCGCCGGATGCCTGCAGGTCGATCTCGGTGCGCCCCATCGTCGGCAGGATGATCGCCTCGCGCCCCACGACGGCGTGCGACCGGTTGAGTTTGGTCGAAACCTGCACGGTCAGTTCCGCCTTCTGCACGGCGGATTCGGCGGCATCCGTGTCGGAGATCGCGGCGACCAGGTTGCCGCCGAGCGCGAACCACACCTTGATGCGCCCGTCGGCGAGCGCACGGATGCCGTCGACACTGTCGACACCGTTCTCTCGCGGCGGCTCGAAATGGAACTCATTCTGCAGCTTGTCGAGGAACGCGGGCGGCATCTTCTCCCAGATGCCCATCGTGCGGTCGCCCTGCACGTTGCTGTGACCGCGGATCGGGGAGGCCCCCGCCCCGGGCTTGCCGATGTTCCCGCGCAGGAACAGCAGGTTCATGATGTCCTTGATCGTCGCCACGGCGCGCTTGTGCTGCGTGAGGCCCATGGCCCAGGTGATGATCACGCGATCGGCGTGAATGTAGCGATCGGCGAGCCCGCCGATCTCGCCCGAGGTGAGCCCCGTCGCGCGCAGCACCTCCACCTCGTCGAGCGAGCGCAGGCTCTCGGCGAACTCCTCGTACCCCTGGCAGTAGCGGTCGATGAAGTCGTGGTCGAGCACGGTGCCCGGGGCGGCATCCTCCGCCTCTATGACGCGCTTGGCCACGGCCTGCGCGAGTGCCTGATCGCCGCTCAGCCTGATCTGCAGGAAGTCGTCGGCCAGACCGGTGCCCTCGCCGATCCATCCGCTGACCTTCTGCGGGTTCTTGTACCGCATCAGACCCGCCTCCGGCAGGGGGTTCACGGCGACGATCTTCGCGCCCGCGTCCTTCGCCTCCTCGAGGGCGGTCAGCATCCGCGGATGATTCGTGCCAGGGTTCTGCCCCATGATCACGATCAGGTCGGCCTTGGCGAAGTCGTCATAGGTCACCGTGCACTTTCCGACACCGATCACCTCGCCGAGCGCGGCACCGGTGGACTCGTGGCACATGTTCGAGCAGTCCGGCAGGTTGTTGGTGCCATATGCCCGGGCGAACAGCTGGTACGCGAATGCCGCCTCGTTCGAGGTGCGCCCGCTGGTGTAGAACGCCGCCTGGTCGGGGCTTTCGAGCGAGTTCAGCTTCTGAGCGATCTTCCGGAACGCGTCGTCCCAGCCGATCGGCACATAGTGATCGCTGTCGGCCGCCTTGTAGACGGGTTCGACCAGACGCCCCTGCATCCCCAGCCAGTACTCCGACTTCTGCAGCAGTACGGGAATCGGATGCTCCTGCCAGAACGAGCTCGGAACGGTGACGGGTGTCGCCTCCCAGGTGACCGCCTTCGCCCCGTTCTCGCAGAACTCGGCGATCTTGCGGTGCGAGGGATCCGGCCACGCACAGCTCATGCAGTCGAAGCCGTCCTTGTGGTTCATCGACGTCAGCAGCTTCGCGGCGCGCGACGGGCCCATCTCGCGAACGGCGGGTCCGACCGAGTGCATGATGCCGGGGATGCCCGCCGCCCAGTGTTTGGGATGCGAGATCTCCAGGTGCTCGGAGTCGTCGACCTTGCGCTCGCTGGGCTCGTCCTTGTGCGCCGTCTTGCGCTCACTGGGGGCTTCGTGGATCGTCATGCCGCACTTCCTTCCGCCTGCATCGGCCCTGTTTCCTGCGCCGGCCCTGTTTCCTGCACTGGCATGATCCGCTGGGCGCCGGCGTAGACCACCATGGACTCCCCGCGCAAAAATCCGACCACGCTCATGCCCGTTTCGAGCGCGAGCTCGACGGCGAGTGACGAAGGTGCCGACACAGCTGCAAGCATCGGGATGCCCGCCATGAGGGCCTTCTGCGTCAGCTCGAAGCTCGCGCGGCCGGAGACCATGAGCACGGTTCCGGTCAGCGGGAGCAGGTCGTGGGTGAGCGCCCAGCCGACGACCTTGTCGACGGCGTTGTGCCTGCCGACGTCTTCACGCACCACGACCAGTTCGTCGTCGGTCACCCGATACAACCCTGCGGCGTGCAGCCCTCCGGTCTTCTCGAACACATCCTGCGCGGCTCGCAACCGACCGGGCAGCCCCGCGAGTGTCTCCGCGGTGATGCGGAGCGGGTCATCCTGCACCGAAAAGGCGGATGTCGTTCGCACCGCATCGATGCTCGCCTTGCCGCAGAGTCCGCACGAACTCGTCGTGAAGAACTCTCTGGCCAGTTCGGGAGCGGGGGGCGCGACGCCCGGCGCGAGCGTCACGTCGAGCACGTTGTACGTGTTGTCGACACCCGCGTCGCCCGCGCAGAATCTCGCTGAGGCGAACTGCTCGCCACGGCTGACGACGCCTTCCGAGACGAGGAATCCGGCGGCCAGTTCGACATCGTGCCCTGGCGTGCGCATCGTGACCGCGAGCGAGCGTCCGCCCACGCGGATCTCGAGCGGCTCCTCGACCACGAGTGTGTCTTCGCGCCTTGTGATGCCGGCGCCGAGCGTCAGCCGGGCGACTGGACGTCGGGTCGTGACTCTGCCCATCTTTCAGGAATACGCCCGTGCCCCCGGTATCGCAACAGAGCACAACGTGACGAGGGCACACCGTGTCGAGGGGACACCGTGTCGAGGGCTCAGCGTCCCCGGCGCTCATCGTGTCGGGGCCCGCGTCGGACGCCAGATGGTCAGCCGCCGATGTACGACATCTCGACCTTGCGGCCGTGCCCCGCGATGCCCGGGGTGGAGGACGAGCGCAATTGCGAGTACCGGTCGTCACGGGTCGACCAGATGCCGGCCAGTGCAGAGGTCAGTTCGCCGTCGTCCGCTCCGCTTCGCAGCAGGGCGCGCAGATCCGTGCCCTCGCTGGCGAAAAGGCAGGTGTAAAGCCGTCCGTCGGCGGAGATCCGTGCCCGGTTGCACGTCGAGCAGAACGGCTGCGTCACCGAGGAGATCACGCCGAACTCGCCCGACCCGTCGAGGTAGCGCCAGCGTGCCGCGGTCTCCCCTGGTGCGGTCGGCGCCAAGGGTTCGATCGGATGCGCAGCGCCGATGCGCTCCACGATCTCGCGCGAGGGGACCACCTCGTCGAGCCGCCAGCCGTTCGTCGCGCCCACATCCATGTACTCGATGAAGCGCAGCACGTAACCGGTTCCACGGAAGTGCTCCGCCATCGGCAGCACGTCTTCATCGTTCTGACCCCGTTTGACGACCATGTTGATCTTGATCGGGCCCAGCCCGACCTCATGCGCCGCCTCGAGGCCGTGCAGCACCCGTTCGAGCGGGAAGTCGACGTCGTTCATGCGCCGGAACGTCGCGTCGTCGAGCGAGTCGAGCGAGACCGTGATCCGGTGCAGGCCGGCATCCTTCAGCGACTGCGCCTTCACCGCCAGTGCCGAGCCGTTCGTTGTCATGGCGATGTCGAGCGGCGCGTCGTCTCTCGTGCGCAGCTCGGAGAGCATGCCGATCAGATCCTCGATGCCCCGACGCAGCAGCGGCTCGCCGCCGGTGAGACGCACCTTGCGAACGCCGAGCCGTGTGCCGATCCGCGTGATGCGTACGATCTCCTCGAACGTGAGCAGTTCTGCGCGGGGCATGAACACGTAGTCGCGGCCGAAGATCTCGCGCGGCATGCAGTACACGCAACGGAAGTTGCAGCGATCGGTGACGGAGATGCGCAAGTCGGTGAGGGGACGGCCGAGGCGATCGGCGGGAAGCCCTGTCGAGGCGAGGCGCAGCGCGCGCGGAGCGCCGTCGCGATGAAGCGTGTTCGTCACGGCCTGCTCCTTCGCGTCGAACGTGTCCCGATCTGCATGAACGATCCGGGGTCCGGATCCTCCGATTCGAGATTAGCCGTGCCGCCGCGTGCCGAGACGCCGATGGCTCGTCTTCGTCGGGCCGGCTGATCGCCGAACGCGTCCCGTGCGCTCGCATACGCACGCATGAACCGAACCCTTGAAGTTGTCTGGGAACAGGGTCACTATGAGATCGAGGGGAACTGAGTAGAAGAAGGTTCACCATGCATTTCGCAGTGTCGATGTTCCCACCTCTGGCACTCGGATTCTTCGGCCTCGGCACCGGCTACCTGATCTACGGACCACAGGAGCTGTTCGGATGGCCCAAGCGCGACGAACGCGTCGACCGAGCGACAGGCGTGTGGGGAATCTGGATGCCCGGCTTCTGTCAGCTCGTGACCGGGATCATCCTCTTCATCGGATTGAGCTGGTTCCAAGTGTTCAAGGGCGCGCCGCTCTACATGGCCGCGCTCGCGTTCTCCGCATACGGCATCCACTGGTTCGCGATCGGCTACAACCGCTACCGCGGAAACGACCCGAGGCCGAACGCCGGTATGTGCGTGGCGTTCTTCATCATCTCGGTCACCGGCCTGATCGTGTTCTTCGCCGCCGGTGACTGGGCCGTCGGCCTGCTGTTCGTCGGCCTTGCACTGATCTACGCGTCGGACTTCTTCGCGGCGATCGGCGTGAAGCTGGGCGAGCGCGCGCTCGGGTTCTGGCACCTTGCTACGGGGCTGTGGCTGATGTACCTGATGATCTCGGTGGCGCTCGACCTCTCTCTGGGCTGGCACCTCGTCAACTGAACAACGACTTTACGAACCCGGTCACCCGAAACGGGTCAACCCGAACGGGCCGTCCGAACAGGGCCACCGTCCGCCGTCGGCACAGATTCCCCTCGTGCCGACGACGGCGGCGCGCCATGTCGTGGAGGCCCGCCGGGGCGATGCAGGTCGGCGACGCGGATCGGCGCCGCAGATACGCCCGATTCAGATGAGTCCGAGCGCCAGCATCGCGTCGGCCACCTGGGTGAAGCCGGCGATGTTCGCCCCCACCACGTAGTTGCCCGGTGCGCCGTATTCGTCGGCCGTCGCCAGGCACCTGTCGTGGATGGATCGCATGATCTCGGCGAGCCGTTCCTCCGTGTAGTCGAACGTCCACGAGTCCCGCGACGCGTTCTGCTGCATCTCGAGCGCGCTGGTTGCGACACCGCCCGCGTTTGCGGCCTTGCCGGGGGCGAACGCGACGCCGGCCTCGCGCAGCAAGCGGATGGCATCCGGAGTCGTGGGCATGTTGGCGCCCTCGGCGACGATACGGCATCCACCGGCGATCAGGCTCGCTGCTGCGGCGGCGTCGAGTTCGTTCTGCGTGGCGCACGGCAGCGCGATGTCGCAGGCGACGTCCCAGATCGAGCCGCCCGCAACGTAGTGCACCGAAGAACCACGCCGCTGCGCGTATTCGCTCACCCTGCCCCGGTGGCCGTTCTTGATCTCCTTGAGCAGGTCGAGATCGATTCCGGCCGCGTCGACGATGTAACCGTCGGAGTCCGAGCAGGCGATCGCGATGCCGCCGAGCTCGTGCACCTTCTCGATGGCGTAGATGGCCACGTTGCCTGAGCCGGAGACGACGACCCGCTTGCCCTCGAAGGAGTCGCCGGATGCCTTCAGCATCTCGTCGACGAAGAACACGGCACCGTAGCCGGTCGCCTCGGTGCGCACCTGCGATCCGCCCCACGTGAGGCCCTTACCGGTCAGCGTGCCGGACTCGTATCTGTTGGTGATGCGCTTGTACTGGCCGAACAGGTAGCCGAGCTCGCGTCCGCCGACGCCGATGTCGCCGGCCGGAACATCCGTGTGCTCGCCGATGTGGCGGTACAGCTCGGTCATGAACGACTGGCAGAACCGCATCACCTCGGCGTCGGACTTGCCCTTCGGATCGAAGTCGCTGCCGCCCTTTCCGCCGCCGATCGGCAGCCCGGTGAGCGAGTTCTTGAAGATCTGCTCGAAACCGAGGAACTTCACGATGCCGAGGTAGACGCTCGGATGGAAGCGCAGGCCGCCCTTGTACGGCCCGAGCGCCGAGTTGAACTCGACACGGAACCCGCGGTTGAGTTGCACGTGACCGGCGTCGTCGGTCCACGGCACGCGGAAGATGATCTGGCGCTCCGGTTCGCAGAGCCGTCGGATGACCTCGGCGTCGGCGTACTCGGAATGCTTCGCCACCACCGGCCCCAGGCTCTCGAGCACTTCGCGCACTGCCTGGTGGAACTCGCGCTCTCCGGGGTTGCGGCGCGCGACCTCGTCGAAGACCGTCAGCAGGTTCGGGTCGAGTTCGGGCACGGGTGTCTCCAATCAACGTGGGAGCGGGATACGACCGACGCGGGCGAGTGCCGGCGCGGGGACGACGTCGGTGGCGACCACGACAGCCTACCGCGGCCTGTGAAGGCTCTCAGATTACGATCAGGCTACGCGGCTCGTTCCGCCCGTGCCCTGGCGACGACGCGCCCTCTGGCCGAGTCGGGGAAGGTCGAGAGCAGGTAGCGCACCTGGTCGGCGTCGACATCCGCTCCGAAGAGCTCGGTGTTGGGCTCCATGCGGATGCCCTCGGCGAGCGGCCCCGCCACGACGGCGTCGAACCCGAGGGCGTCGACGATCGCGACGACGGCGGAGACGTCCTCCTCGCGGTCGCCGGCGACGGCGATCGCCTTGCGTCCCTCTGCGCCGCGGGGGCGCGTCTCCTCCTCGAGGTCGTGGTAGCCCATATGGTTGAACGCCTTCACCACCCGCGAGCCGGGCATGAACCGCTGCACGATCTCGCTCGTCGAGGTGAGCGGATCGTTGAGGTCGTCGCGGATGCCGTCGACCTCCCACCAGTAGTTCATGGCGTCGATGACGAGCTTGCCGTTCAAGGCCTCGACCGGCAGCGACTCGTGCTTGCCCAGCGGCAGGGCCAGGATGACGGCATCCGCTCGTTCCGCAGCCTCCGCCGCACTGGCGGCACGTGCGCCCGGCACGAGAACGTCGACGATGAGGGTGATCTTCGACGGGTCGCCGGAACCGGCTACCAGCACGTCGTATCCGGCAGCCACGGCGAGCCGTGCCAGCACGGTGCCGAGCTTGCCTGCACCGACGACGCCGATCGTGCGGATGCCGGTGTTCGTCTCCTCGCCCTCGCTCACGCCCCCTATTGTCGCTCGCCGTGCACTGTCGCGCGGTCGGTGGCCGCGGCGTCGGCCGTCATCGTCACGCGGCGTTTGCGCATCCGGTCCACGCACGCGCCGACCAGCAGCCGGTCAGAGGGAGCGCGACGCGACGGCTTCATCGGCGGAGTAGTGCCGACCCCGCGGGGTCGCACATCCGATCACTCGAACGGCGTGCCCGGGTCGCCCGAGGGCGGGGACGCCGTGGCGAACGCCTGGGTTCCCAGCACGGAGAGCAGTCGCAGCTTCTCCTCGGCTTCGGCACCCGACGCCGTGAGCACGAGCAGTGCCTGCCCCTGGTCTTCGGTGAAGAGCACCTGGCAGTCCAGCTCGATCGCACCCACCTCGGGATGCACCAGTACCTTGCGGTCCTCGAATCGCTTCGCGACCTCGTGGCGGTCCCACAGTTCGGCGAACTCGTCGCTCATCCGCTGCAACTCCCGCACGAGCTCGCCCGCCCTCGATCGCGTGCCCATCGCGCCGTACGCCGCTCGCAGGTTGGCGACCAGAGCACGGCTCTGCCGGTCCCGGTCATCGGCGGGGTAGAGCATCCGCTCCGTCTCCGGATGCGCGAACCACCGGAACACGTCGCTGCGCTCCCAGCCGGTGAGCGCGCTGCGATCGCCGAAGAGGGCATCGGCCATGCGGTTCTGCGCCAGCGTCTCGCCCACGGCGGAGATGACGAGTGCGGGGGAGTCGTCGAGCCGATCGAGTACCCGCAGCAGCGCCGGAGCAACGCGAGCTCCGGTGGAGATCTGATCCGGGATGCCGTGCCCCGACAGGCGGTACAGGTAGTCCCGTTCGTCGCGGCTGAGTCGCAGCGCACGGGTCAGGGATGCCAGGATCTGCTCGCTCGGCTGCGGCCCGCGATGCTGCTCGAGGCGGGTGTAGTAGTCCACCGACATCGCGGCCAGCTGAGCGACCTCCTCGCGGCGAAGCCCGGGCGTGCGCCTCCTGGGACCGAGCGGGAGGCCGACGTCGCCAGGCGTCAGCTCACCGCGACGGCGGCGGAGGAATTCGGCGAGTGCTGCGGCATCCATGCGTCCATCTTGCTCGGCGGTGCGCACGGGCAACCAGGGATCGGGGATCCCCCGATAACCGCTCTCTGCCGCCCGGGGCGTCACAACCGCACGCTGGAGCCATGAACATCTCAGGGAACACCGTCTTCATCCCCGGCGCGACCAGCGGCATCGGGCTCGCGCTCGCGCTCGCCCTGCACGAGCGCGGCAACGCGGTCATCGTCGGCGGCCGCAGAGTCGAGCTGCTGGAGCGCATCCGTGCGGAGCATCCCGGAATCGACACCGTCCAACTGGACACCGCCGACCCCCAGAGCATCCTGGCAGCCGCCGATCAGGTCCTGAGCGCGCACCCCGACCTGAACGTTCTCGTCATGATGGCGGGCATCATGCGCACCGAGGACTGGCACTCGCCCGCAGCCCTCCTCGCTACCGCGGAGGCTACGGTCACGACGAACCTGCTCGGGCCGATCCGGCTGATCGGGGCCTTCGTCGAACACCTGCAGACCAGGCCGGATGCCGTCATCATGACCGTCTCGTCGGGCCTCGCGTTCGTGCCCCTCATGGCCACACCGACCTACAACGCCACCAAGGCGGCGATCCACAGTCTCAGCGAGGGCATCAGGCTGCAGCTGGCCGACACCAGCGTGCAGATCATGGAACTGGTGCCTCCGGCCGTGCGCACGGCGCTGATGCCGGGGCAGGAGACGAGCGAGTTCGCCATGCCGCTCGACGCATACGTCGCCGAGGTGATGCAGCTCATCGAATCGCAGCCGGATGCCCGTGAGGTCCTGGTGCGGAACGTCGAGTTCCTGCGCAACGCGGAGGCGCGCGGCGAGTACGACGAGGTCGTCGCGACGCTGAATCGTCTCGATCCGCACGCAAAACCCGAGGCGGCCTAGCCTTCTGCGGTTCAGCGCGGCGCTTCCACGTCCGCGAGCGGCCCAGCCGGCCGCCAGCGGCACGTCAGGGGCCAGCGGCACGGCGGGGGCGTGCGGCGTCTCGGGAGCCAGCGTCGCGTCGGCGTTCGCACCACGCATCCGTTCACCTCATCCGCCTCCCGTCGCCTAGACGGTCGACTTGGCGGCCCGAACTGTCGCTTCAGCGAGGAATAGCGACACTTCGGGCCATGATTTCCGGGCTTCGGTCCACGTGGCGACCCAACCACCTCGCAGCGTCACACGCGCCCGGCCGCGATTGGTATACCGCGGCCGGGGGTGATACGGTGACCGGCATGAGAACCCGCTGGTATGCGTATTTCGCGTTGGCTCTGGAGGAGCCGACGGTCGGAATGCACTGACCAGCACACTTCTCCAGAGCCAACGGGCAGGATCCTTCAGGATCCTGCCTTTCGTCTTAACCGGCGAGTTGGCCTGGCAGGGGCCTCTCGCTGAGAACCGGGAGGACCAGCCATGAATCCGCCAGTATCGACAGCACCTCCGACGGTCGACAGGCACGAGCCCGACAGGCACGAGCCCGACAGGCACGAGCCCGACGGACACGAGCCGCCGGCGGCGGTCACGACGCAGACGCACATTGCTCCGACGCAGACGCACATTGCTCCGACGCAGACGCACACCGCCGCGCCGGAGTCCGCACCGAGCACCTCGAACACGAGGGTCGCCGCACTGGAACCGTTGCCCACACCCGCTGAGGTTCGCGCCGAGGCGCCGCTGAGTGCGGATGCCGCGGCCCTCGTCGCACGGAGCCGTCGCGAGATCGAGGCCGTGCTGCGCGGCGATGATCCGCGGCTGCTCGCAGTCGTCGGCCCGTGCTCTGTGCACGACCCCGATGCCGCTATCGACTACGCGCGCCGGCTCGCGTCCGTCGCCCGCGAGCACCGCGACGACCTCGTCGTCGTCATGCGCGTCTACTTCGAGAAGCCGCGGTCGACCGGCGGCTGGAAGGGCCTCATCAACGACCCCCACCTCGACGGCACGCACCGTGTCGCCGACGGGCTGCGCATGGCACGGCGGCTGCTCATCGACATCCTCGAACTCGGGCTGCCCGTCGGCTGCGAGTTCCTGGAGCCCACGAGCCCGCAATACATCGCGGATGCCGTCAGCTGGGGAGCCATCGGCGCCCGCACGACCGAAAGCCAGATCCACCGGCAGCTCGCCAGCGGCCTCTCCATGCCGATCGGTTTCAAGAACGCGACCGACGGCGACGTCCAGGTCGCGGTCGACGGATGCACGGTCGCCGCCCAGCGGCACGTGTTCTTCGGGGTCGACGACGACGGGCGTGCCGCCCTCGTGTCCACGAGTGGCAACGACGCGGGACACGTCATCCTGCGCGGCGGCCGCGGCGCCCCCAACTACGACAGGCAGAGCGTGGAGCATGCCGCAGCCCTGCTCGCAGGGGCCGGGCACACGCCGCGCGTGGTCGTCGACGCCAGTCACGGCAACAGCGGCAAGAGCCATGTGCGGCAGGCATCCGTGCTGCGCGAGCTCGCCGACCAGGTTCGCACCGGCGACACGATCGCCGGCGTCATGGCGGAGAGCTTCCTCGTACCCGGCAAGCAGCCGCTCACCGAGGCGGGACGTGAGGGGCTCGTCTACGGGCAGAGCGTCACGGATGCCTGCATCGGCTGGCCCGAGACCGCTGAACTGCTCGAGGTGCTCGCGCTCGCCTCACGCGACCGTCGCCGAACAGGAGCCGTCGCCTGAGGAGGACCAGGTCGGAGGGGAAAGCGGTCAGATCGCGACGGCAGGCCCCGGCGGCTGATAGCCGCGCACCTGAAGGTGCAGCCGCTCCATCGTCGCGTCGAGATGTGCGGCGGTCTCGGCCGCCTCGGTGAGTCCGTCGATCAGCTGCTGAGGCACCTGCGCGTCGTACTTGTAGTAGGTCTTGTGTTCGAGGCTGGCCCAGAAGTCCATCGCGATGGTGCGGAACTGCACCTCCACGCGCACCTGCTCGGGCCCGCCGGAGAGGAACACGGGCACTTCGAGGATGACGTGCAGGCTGCGGTACCCGTTCGGTTTCGGATGGGCGATGTAGTCCTTCACCTCGAGCACGGTGATGTCGTCCTGCGAGGTCAGCAGCTCGACGATGCGGTACACGTCGCTGACGAAGCTGCAGATCACACGCACACCCGCGATGTCGGAGAGGCCATCGCGAATGGAGTCGAGGTCGAAGTCGACGCCCTTGCGGGCGGCCTTCTCCAGTACGCCCTCCATCGTCTTGACCCGACACGAGATGCTCTCGATCGGGTTGTAGCCGGCGGTGAGGTTGAACTCCTCGCGCAGGATGTCGAGCTTGGTCTCCACCTCCGAGACGCCGAACTTGTACCGCATCAGGAACCGGGTGATCTCATCGCGCAGGGCGGTGAGGTCGGAGAGCGTCCCGCTGTCGGCGCGTTCGAGCAGCTCCAGCGTGCGAGGGCTGAGCAACGGGCGCGCGACGTGCTGTGGTTCCACGGCGGTCATGCATCCGACGTTATCCGCGCCGACTTGGGGAGTCGTGTGAACCGCGTCGTCGCAGGCTGTGTCGGCGGCCGTGTGACGGCGCGCTTCACGAGCGGCGGTGCGAAGCGATCGACGGAACAGGTGGCGGCGATCACCCGCGTCGGCATCAATCGAAGTCGAGGCTGAGCTTGCGCAGCAGACCGGCCAACCGCGTCTGCTCGTTCGCCGGCAGCGTTCGCAGCAGCTCCGCCTCGGCGTCCACGAGCCGGGTGATGGCGGCATCCACCCTCGTCAATCCCTGCGGCGACATCCGCACGAGAATGCCGCGGCCGTCATGCGGGTCGGTCTGCCTCTCCACGAGACCGCGCTCGACGAGTCGGTCGATGCGGTTCGTCATGGTGCCCGACGAGACCAGCGTCTGGGTCAGTAGCGATTTCGGGCTCAGCTGGTACGGCGAACCGGCTCTACGCAGAGCGGAGAGCACGTCGAACTCCCACAGCTGCAGCTCGGAACGGCCGAAGGTGCCACGGCGGGCACGATCCAGGTGTTTCGAGAGTCGATCCACACGAGACAGCACTTGAAGCGGAGCGAAGTCGAGATCAGGGCGCTCACGCTCCCAGGCATCCACGATCCGGTCGACCTCGTCAGCGTTCTCCGCCATCTCTCCATTATCGAGCGCACGGATGCCGGCCATCGCACGCTGAGCCGCGTCCCGAACGTGACACCCACCGAAATCGTGGACGCGCGATGCCGCTGTTCGCCGGCGCAACGACATCTCGGGTCCACGAGTTCGCGGCCCGTCGTGCATCGGGCAGTTTCGGAGAAGCCCGTGCCGACCGTCGCTGCCTAGCATGAGGGCATCCGCGGTTCCCAAGAGGACCGGAAACAGGTGCATCGAGGAGCGTAGGCGACATGGCCACACAGAAGACGACGACCACGAAGACATCGTCGAAACCGCAGTTCAGCGCGGAGGAGCGCGCGGCGATGAAGGAGTACGCCGAGGAGCTGAAGACCAGCGCCCGCCGGGGCGGTAAGGCGACCCAGGAGGACGGCGAGCGCGACCTGCTGGAGAAGATCGCCGCGATGCCCGAGCCCGACCGATCGGTCGCGACCAGGGTGCATGAGATCATCACCGAGGCGGCGCCGGAGCTCATCCTGAAGACCTGGTACGGCATGCCGGCGTATGCGATCGGCAAGGACACGATCTGCTTCTTCCAGCCGGCGAGCAAGTTCAAAGCGCGGTTCTCCACGCTCGGCTTCAGCGACAAGGCGAAGCTCGACGACGGCGACATGTGGCCGATCTACTACGCGCTGAACGAGCTGACGCCCGAGGTGGAGCAGCGTATCGCCGAGCTCGTGCGCAAGGCGGCAGGATGAGCCGTCGCGGCCTGCGGAACCCCACGTCTCTGGCAGACTGGAGGTCGCGATCCGCCGTGGTGTAATGGCAGCACGACAGCCTTTGGAGCTGTTAAGTCTAGGTTCGAGTCCTGGCGGCGGAGCTCGCGAGCCCCTCTTCTCCGTCTCTGCCGCATCCAGCTCGGCCGGCACGACCAGCCCTACTCGTGTTGCCGCACGGCCACCGCCACCCCTGACCCGAAAACAGGCAGGGAACCGCTTACCGCGCGGCAACAGGCAAGATCTGCCTGTTGCCGCGTGATTTGCCTGTACTCGTGAGGGTGTCGGTTGCCCGCCGCGCCGCAGCGTGGCGGATCCCGCCCGGTATACAGCGTGGCGGAGCCCGGTACGCAGAGCCGCGGAGCGGAGTCGGGAATACTTGTACGGTGACTGATCCGAACCTCGCCATCATCGTGCTCGCCGCAGGGCAGGGCACGCGCATGAAGTCCGCGACGCCGAAACTGCTGCACGAACTGGCAGGGGTGCCCATCGTCAGCCACGTGCTCGCCACCGCGGGCGCTCTCGACCCGGCCGTGGTGCTCGCCGTGGTTCGGCACGAGCGCGACCGCATCGCCGGGGTGATCTCCGCCGACCTGCCCTCCGCCGTCATCGTCGACCAGGACGAGACCCCGGGCACCGGCCGTGCCGTGGAGCAGGCGATCGCAGCCCTTCCTGCCGACTTCTCCGGTGAGGTGCTGGTGCTGAACGGCGACGTTCCGCTCCTGGATGCCGACACCCTTCACGACCTCGTCGCCCGCCACCGTACGAGCGGCGCAGGCGCCACGGTGCTCAGCAGCATCGTTCCGGATGCCGCCGGCTACGGCCGCATCGTGCGCACGGGCGGCGGCTCGCTCGACCGCATCGTGGAGCACAAGGATGCCACGCCCGAGGAGCACGCGATCGGCGAGATCAACGCGGGCATCTACGTGTTCGGGCTGAACGCGCTACGCGATCAACTGGCGAACCTCAGCACCGACAACGCGCAGGGCGAGAAGTACCTCACCGACGTGATCGAGTTGCTGCGCACCGCCGGCAGCGAGGTGGAGGCCGTGCCAGTCGACGAGTCGTGGAAGGCCGAGGGCATCAACGACCGCGCCCAGCTGAGCGAGGCTGCGGCGCGCCTGAACGCGCTGATCGTGCGCGGATGGCAGCTGAACGGCGTGACCGTGCAAGACCCGGCGACGACGTGGATCGACCTGAAGGTGAAGCTCGAGAACGACGTCACCATTCTGCCGGGAACCCAGCTCAAGGGCGCGACGACCGTGGCCAGCGGTGCCGTCGTCGGACCGGACACGACACTCGTGGACTGCGAGGTCGGCGAAGGGGCGACTGTGAAGCGCGCGGACGCGACGCTTGCGGTGATCGGAGAACGGGCATCCGTCGGTCCCTTCGCCTATCTGCGGCCGGGCACCGTGCTCGATGAGAACGGCAAGATCGGCACCTTCGTCGAGACGAAGAACACGCGGATCGGTGCCGGCAGCAAGGTGCCGCACCTCAGCTATGTCGGCGACGCGACTGTGGGCAGCGGGGTGAACCTCGGCGCGGGGACCATCACGGCGAACTACGACGACATCCTCAAGCATCACACCGAGTTCGGCGACCACGTGCACACCGGTGCTCACAACGTGTTCGTGGCGCCCGTTAGGATCGGAGACGGCGCGAAGACCGGTGCGGGGGCCGTCGTCCGTAAGGATGTCCCGGCCGGAGCACTGGCCTTGAGCGTCGCCCCTCAGCGCAACATCGAGGGGTGGGTCGAGAGGAACCGATCGGGCACGGCCGCCGCGGAGGTGGCGCAGAGTGCTCGATCCGCACAGGAAGCGGACGATGGGTCGCAAAGACAAGACGGTTGATCTCGACCGGGAACGCGGAATAGCGCCAGGCATCGTCGCCAAGACGAAGAAGCGTCTCGTCGTGGCATCGGGCAGGTCGCACCGCAAGCTCGCGCACGACGTGGCGGTCGCGCTCGGAACAGAACTGGTTCCCACCGAGTACCGCACGTTCGCCTCGGGGGAGATCCTGACCCGGTTCGAGGTGTCGATCCGGGGTTGCGACGTCTTCCTCATCCAGTCGTTCGGGCCGCCTGTGAACGAGTGGCTCATGGAGCTCCTGATCATGCTGGATGCCGCCAAGCGGGCATCCGCCAAGCGCATCACGGTAGTGGCGCCCTACTACCCGTACTCGAGACAAGACAAGAAGGGTCGCGGTCGCGAGCCGATCAGCGCCAGGCTCGTCGCCGATCTGCTGAAGACCGCGGGCGCCGACCGGGTGATGAGCGTCGACCTGCACGCCGCGCAGATCCAGGGCTTCTTCGACGGACCCGTCGACCACCTGTTCGCCAAGCCGGTACTGTTGGATCACTTCAAGCAGAACCTGTCGCCCGAAGACCGTGAGCAGCTCACTGTCGTCTCACCCGACACCGGACGTGTGCGAGTGGCCGACCAGTGGTCGGACAGTCTCGGGGCGCCGCTGGCGATCATCCACAAGCGCCGCGACCCCAACGTGGCCAACCAGGTCACCGTGAACGAGATCGTCGGACGTGTCAACGGGCGGGTGTGCCTGATCGTCGATGACATGATCGACACCGGCGGCACCATCGTGAAGGCCGCGCAAGCGCTGAAGGAGAGCGGTGCCGAGCGCGTCATCGTCGCCGCCACGCACGCCGTGTTCAGCCACCCGGCGTCCGAGCGGCTTCAAGATGCCTCGATCGACGAGGTCGTCGTCACCGACACCATTCCGGTGCCGGAGGAGAAGCACTTCCCCGGGTTGACCATCCTTCCGATCGCTCCGCTGCTGGCGCGAGCGATCCACGAGGTCTTCGAGGACGGCTCCGTCACCTCGATGTTCGACGGTGCTGCCTGAGACGCGAGGGCACGCAGCACAGGTGAGGCTGTGGTGAGCGCAGCACGGGTCACGCGGTGGTGAGCCCGTTCTGGGCGACCACGCGCGGGTGGCTGCTGAAGCTGTCGGTGGTGACCGTGCTCGCCGGAATCGGTGCGGGACTCGGCGGTGCCTTCCTGACGCTCGTGCTGCACGTTACAGAGCATCTCGCCTTCGGGTACGAAGAGGGCACACTGCTGGCGGCATCCTCCCGCCTCGAACCGTGGCAGCGGTTCCTTCCGCTCGTGATCGCCGGCTTCGTGGGCGCAGCAGGGTGGTACAGCCTGCGGCGCTGGGGCCCGAAGGTGCGCTCCGTCGTCGAAGCCGTCAAGGGCAAGCGGATGCCCGGGCTGGTCACCGTGCTCAACACCGTGCTGCAGATGGTGGTGGTCGGACTCGGCGCGTCGGTCGGCCGCGAGGTTGCGCCACGCGAGCTCGCCGCTCTGATCTCGCAATGGATCAGCGACGCGGCTCGTCTGAGTCCGCGCGAGCGACGGGTCATCATCGCCTGCGGCGCGGGCGCCGGACTCGCCGCCGTGTACAACGTGCCTTTGGGAGGCGCGCTCTTCGCCGTCGAGGTGCTGTTGTCCGAACTCAGCATCGGCACGGTCATACCGGCGCTGGTCGCCTCAGGGGTGGCGACACTCGTGGCGAGTCCGTTCGTGCAGCAGACGCCGTGGTACCGGGTGCCGGACTTCGGAACCACCTGGTCCATCGTGGTGTGGTCCATCATCTGCGGGCCGATCATCGGGCTCGCCGGCGCCGGGTTCACGTGGCTGGTGAAACGGGCGAAGACGCTTCGTCCGAAGGGGTGGACGATCTTCATCGTGATGCCCGTCGCCTTCGCGATCGTCGGGCTGCTCGCCGCCTACACACCGACCGTGTTGGGGAACGGACGTGCGCTCGCTCAGACCGCGTTCGATGGAACACTCGGACTCGGCATCCTCGCCCTGCTCACTCTGATCAAGGTGTATGCCACGACATCGACCATCGGATCGGGCGCAGCGGGCGGAACGCTCACTCCGTCGATCGCGATCGGCGCCGGCCTCGGAGCGGTGACCGGTGGCCTCTGGCTGATGCTCTGGCCGGACGGGCACCTCGGCGCTTTCGCCTTGATCGGTGCGGCGGCATTCCTCGCGAGCACCATGCGTGCGCCGTTCACCGGGCTCGTTCTCGTGCTCGAGTTCACGAGATCGGGAACAGGGCTCATGATCCCGCTCGTGATCGCCGTAGCCGGCGCGGTCGCCATCGAGTACGTCCTCGGCCGTCGTCGGGTGATCGGAATTCCCTGAGCAGCCGGTCGTCGGTGCACCGCGTCGCCGGTCCACGGCCGATGTCACCCGGTCTCGCTACGCTGTCCCGATGACTGCACAACCTGCGGCCGTTCCCGACGACGACACGACTCAGCGCGCCACCTCACAGCGAGACACCTCACAGCGAGACGGTCCGCGCGGCGACGGCCGGCGCGCCGGCGACAGCGTGCTCTGGCTCCTGCTCGTGGCGACCTTCGTCGTCATCCTCAACGAGACGATCATGTCGGTCGCGATCACCGACATCATGCGCGACTTCCACGTGGATGCCAGAGCCGGCCAGTGGCTGACCACGGCCTTCATGCTCACGCTCGCCATCGTCATCCCGATCACCGGCATCCTGCTGCAGAGGTTCAGCACGCGAGCGATGTTCATCGCCGCCATGACGCTGTTCAGCGCTGGCACGCTCATCGCGGCAACGGCTCCCGTGTTCGGGGTGCTGCTTGCAGCCCGGGTGGTGCAGGCATCCGGAACCGCGATCATGATGCCGCTCCTGATGACAACGATCATGACGGTCGTCGCGCCCTCCAAACGCGGCCGCACGATGGGCAATGTGTCGATCGTGATCTCGGTCGCCCCCGCCATCGGGCCGACGATCGCCGGCGTCATCCTCAGCGCGCTCGCCTGGCGCTGGATCTTCTGGTTCGTGCTGCCCATCGCGGTCGTCATGCTGCTGGTCGGCGCGTGGCGGGTGCGCAACGTGTCCGCGACGGGCCAGGTGCCCATCGACGTGCTCTCCGTCATATTGTCGGTCTTCGGATTCGGCGGAATCGTCTACGGGTTGAGCCGAATCGGCGCAACGGATCAGTCGGCGTCGGGCGGTTCCATGCCGATGGTCGCCGCATTCGTCGTAGGCGGAGTCGCGCTGATCGGCTTCGTGCTTCGCCAGCTCTTCCTGCAGAAGCACGATCGCGCCCTCCTCGATCTGCGCACGTTCGGCTCGTCCGTCTTCTCGGTGGCCGTCGTGCTGATGGCGGTGAGCATGGCGGCGCTGCTGGGCACGGTCATCCTTCTCCCCATCTTCATGCAGCAGGTTCTGGGGCTCGATCCGCTCTACATCGGCCTGCTGCTGCTGCCCGGCGGCCTGATCATGGGATTGCTCGCCCCCATCGTCGGCCGGTTGTACGACCGGTTCGGTGCCAAGTGGCTCGTGGTGCCCGGCGCCGTTCTGATGAGTGCAGCACTCTGGATGCTCGCCTTCGTCGGAGCGCACACCTCGCCCTGGTATCTGCTCGCGGCGCACATCGTGCTCAGCGTCGGGCTGGCATTCCTGTTCACACCGCTCTTCACCGCGGGGCTCGGGGCTGTGCCCGAGAGGTTCTACTCGCACGGAAGCGCGATCATCGGAACGATCCAGCAGGTGGCGGGCGCTGCAGGCACAGCCCTGTTCGTGGCCGTCATGTCGGTGCGTGCCGCGTCGCTGACCAGCGCGGGATCGAGCACGACAGATGCGACGGCATCCGGGATCGGGCTCGCGTTCCTCGTCGGCGCGGCCATCTCATTGGGCGCGGTCGTGGTGGCGTTCTTCGTGCGCACCCCACCGGCGGCTGCCGCGTCTCCTGCCAGTTGACTCGGGTGCGAGTTGATTCGGGTGCCGGATGACTCGGGTGCCGGATGCCTCCGTCCGAAGGCACTCTCCGCCCGGTCGAGTAGCAGCCGCGGGCGGCGTATCGAACCTCCGGCCTCAGTGCGAAGACGGCTGCGTCGCCACCTCGCTGCGGTCGCCCGACCACAGCGTGTGGAACACGCCTTCCTTGTCGACGCGCTTGTAGGTGTGCGCGCCGAAGAAGTCGCGCTGTCCCTGCACGAGGGCCGCGGGCAGCCGGTCGGCGCGCAGGCCGTCGTAGTAGGCCAGGCTCGAGCTGAACGCGGGGGAGGGGATGCCGCCTTGCGCCGCCGCGACGACCACGCGCCGCCATGCCTCCTGGGTGCGCTCGAGCGCGTCGCGGAAGTACGGCGCTGTGAGCAGCGCGACCAGGCCGGAGTCGTCGGCATACGCCTCGGTGATGCGGTTCAGGAACTGGGCACGAATGATGCATCCGCCCCGCCAGATGGCGGCGATGTCGCCCTTCTTGATGTCCCAGCCGTACTGTTCCGCTCCGGCGACGATCTCGTCGAAACCTTGGGAGTAGGCGATGATCTTCGACGCGTAGAGCGCCTTGCGCACGTCTTCGACGAACGCGTCCGGGTCGGCGACCGTCCACGCCTGCGACGGCCCCGGCAGGTCGTCGGCCGCCTTCCGCTGCGCCGGCTTGCTCGACAGCGAGCGGGCGAACACCGCCTCGGCGATGCCCGAGACCGGGATGCCGAGGTCGAGCGCCGTCTGCACCGTCCAGGCTCCCGTGCCCTTTGCGCCGGCCTGGTCGAGGATGACGTCGACGAGCGGCTTCCCCGTCTCCGCGTCGACCTGTCGCAGCACCTCGGCCGTGATCTCGATGAGGTAGCTCTCCAGCTCGCCCTTGTTCCACTGCGCGAAGATGTCGGCGATCTCGGCGGGGGACTTGCCCGTGCCGCGGCGGATGAGGTCGTAGCCTTCGGCGATCAGCTGCATGTCGGCGTACTCGATGCCGTTGTGCACCATCTTCACGAAGTGCCCGGCGCCGTCGTGCCCGACGTGCGTCACGCACGGCTCGCCCTCGGCGACGGCGGCGATGGACCGCAGGATCGGGCCGAGCGTCACCCACGATTCGTCCGAGCCGCCCGGCATGATCGAGGGCCCGAGCAGTGCGCCCTCCTCACCGCCGGAGATGCCGGCGCCGACGAAGTTGATACCGGTGGAGCGCACCGCCTTCTCACGGCGGATCGTGTCGGTGAACAGCGCGTTCCCGCCGTCGACGATGATGTCGCCCGGCTCGAACACCTTGACGAGTTCGTCGATCACTGCGTCCGTTCCGCGGCCGGCCTGCACCATGATGATCGCCGTGCGCGGCTTCGACAGCGTCGCGGCGAATTCCTCGTAGCTGGATGCAGGCAGGAAGCCCGCCTCCGGGTGCTCGTCGAGCAGCGTCTGAGTCTTCTCGTACGTGCGGTTGAACACCGCCACCGTGTTGCCCTCGCGGCTGGCGAGGTTGCGGGCGAGGTTGGAACCCATCACCGCCAGGCCGACGACACCGATGTTCGCCACGGACTTCTCTGCGTTCGACTCGTCGGACACGGCAATTCTCCTAGAAGGGCTCGGGGTGGGTGCGTGATCCGGTGGTATCCCGCGCACCGGATCTCTCACTCTATTGGAATGCCTGTTCTCGGCGCGGTTCGTGACGTCACGTGATGGGCGTCTGGGCGACCCGGGAGAACGTGAGGGACATCCGGAAGAATAGGCGCCATGAGCGTCGTGCCTCCCGTCCAGCTTCCCGCCATCGTGCTGATGGGGGTGTCGGGTGCGGGCAAGAGCGTGGTCGGCAACGCGCTCGCCGATGTCTCGGGCCGAGTATTCATCGACGGCGACGACCTGCATCCTGCCGCGAACAAGGAGAAGATGCGGGCGGGCATCCCACTGACGGATGCCGACCGTGAACCCTGGTTGCGGATCATCGGCGAACGTCTCGCGGTGGGAGACGGCGTGATCGTCGCGTGCAGCGCACTGCGGCGCCGTTACCGCGACCTGCTACGGTCGTACGCTCCCGACACGTTCTTCGCCCACCTCGATCCGCAGCCCGAGACGCTGCAACAACGGCTTGCGGTGCGGGTGCATGAGTACATGCCCGCCGACCTGCTCGGTTCGCAGCTGGCAACACTCGAGCCGCTGCAGCCGGACGAATTCGGTGCCGTGTTCCGCTCCGACGAGTCGATCGACGCGACGGTCGCAGACATCCGTGGGGCCCTCGCGTCCGATCTCGAGGAGCCGCCCACCGCTCGCTAGGCGCGCGGCAGGCGGACGGCACCGCGATCAGGCCGGCTCCATCGAGGCGTCCTGGTCGGGCTCGAGCGGAAAGACGCCGATGAACTCGACGTCCTCGTCGAGCGCGTCGAAGTGCAGTATGCGCGCACCCTCGGGCTCGTAGAACACGTCGCCCGACTGCAGAGTGCGCTCCGGTTCGCCGTCGACCTGGAACAGCACACGGCCGCGCAGAATCGTGCCGAAGACGGGACCGTTGTGCGAATGCGCGCTGGAGCCTGGAGCGGAGGCCATTTCCGGCCTCCGCCGCGACGCCAGCGCCGACGTCCGTCCCGGGCGTCGGTCGTGTGAAGACCGTTCGATTCGAATGCGCCGCACCTCGACGCGGCCCACGGTCTTCGCTCGAGGAAGGGTGATGTCGGACTCGATAACGCGCGTCACGCGCTGCGAAAGGTCTGCCATGGCATCCAGCTCTATCAGGACATGGATGCTCGGCCCGGTATCCCGGCACCGGCGCATGCCCAGCCGCGCCCTGAGAGAATGGCCGGGTGAGTGAGACGACCCTGCCCGAGAGACGCACCGCGGAGGTGGAGGCCGAGGCCGCGAGCACAGGCGTGCGCGCAGCAGGGCGACGCCAGGTGCGTCCGGCGACCGAGGGCTGGAAGCAGCAGCTCGCCGCAGACGGCCGGCCGGCGCTGCAGTTCGCCTCGCCGCGACGCAAGCAGCCCGAGACGCACCTCGCCGATCTGACTCCGGCCGAGCGCAAGACGAGGGTCGAGGAACTCGGCCTGCCCGGTTTCCGCGCCAGGCAGCTGTCGACCCACTACTTCACCCACTGCACGACGGATGCCTCGACCATGACCGACCTGCCGGCATCCGGTCGCGAGGAACTCGTGTCGAGCCTGCTGCCGCCGCTGCTCACGGAGGTCCGGCGCTTCCGCACCGACGACGGACGCACGATCAAGTTCCTCTGGCGTCTGTTCGACGGCGCCCTGGTCGAGTCGGTTCTCATGCGGTACCCGGGTCGAATCACCCTGTGCATCTCATCGCAGGCCGGCTGCGGCATGAACTGCCCGTTCTGCGCCACCGGGCAGCAGGGGCTCACACGCAACCTGTCGGCGGCGGAGATCGTCGATCAGGTGGTGGCGGCCAACCGTGCGATCGCTCAGGGCGAGCTCGGGCACCGGGCTTCGGGCGCAGCGGAACGAGTCCACAACATCGTGTTCATGGGCATGGGGGAGCCGCTGGCGAACTACAAGCGTCTGATGAGCGCCGTGCGCACGCTGCTGGCCCCGCAGCCCGACGGCCTCGGAATGTCGGCGCGCGGCATCACCGTGTCGTCGGTCGGGCTCGTGCCGGCCATCCGCAAGCTGGCCGATGAAGACATCCCGCTGACGTTCGCGCTGTCGCTGCACGCGCCGGACGACGGCCTGCGTGACGAACTGATCCCGGTGAACTCCCGGTGGAAGGTCGACGAGGCGCTGGATGCCGCCCGCTACTACTTCGAGAAGACCGGCCGCCGCGTCTCCATCGAGTACGCGTTGATCAAAGACATGAACGACCACGGCTGGCGGGCCGACCTGCTGGCGGCCAAGCTCAATGAGCGGGGCCGCGGCTGGGTGCACGTGAACCCGATCCCTCTGAACCCGACGCCAGGCTCCATCTGGACCGCGAGCGAGGCTGATGTCACGGCGGAGTTCGTGCACCGCCTCGAGTCGGCGGGCATTCCGACCACGCTCCGCGACACGCGCGGCAAGGAGATCGACGGCGCTTGCGGCCAGCTCGCCGCGGCGGAGTAGCGGGTAGCATCCCGTATCGAACCTGCCCGGAACGACCCTGAGGAGACTCATGCCCCATTTCGACGTCGTCGTGCTCGGTGCCGGCCCTGGCGGCTACGTTGCCGCTGTGCGTGCCGCGCAACTCGGCCTGCAGGTGGCCATCGTCGAGCAGCAGTACTGGGGCGGGGTGTGCCTGAACATCGGCTGTGTTCCCGCGAAGACGCTCATCCGCAACGCCGAGGTGCTCGGGCTGGTCACGCGTGAAGGCGCGGAGTTCGGCATTTCGGGCGACATCCACGCCGATTACGGTGTCGGCTGGGATCGCAGTCGCAAGGTGGCGGATGCCCGCGCCAAAGGCGTCAACTTTCTCATGCGCAAGAACAAGATCACCCAGTTCGACGGGCACGGGTTCTTCACCGGTCCGAAGTCGATGGATGTCGCGCTCGCCGAAGGCGGTACCGAGCAGCTCACGTTCGAGAACGCGATCATCGCGACCGGATCCACTGTGCGTCTGTTGCCGGGCGTGGAGCTCAGCGACAACGTGATGACATACAAGGAGCTCATCCTCTCCCGCGATCTGCCGAAGTCGATGGTGATCGTCGGCGCCGGTGCGATCGGTCTGGAGTTCGCGTACGTGCTGGCGAACTACGGCGTGCAGGCCACCGTCGTGGAATTCCTGGATCGTGCGCTCCCGAACGAAGACGTCGACGTCTCGAAGGAGATCACGAAGCATTTCAAGGCACTGGGTGTGCCGATCCTGACCTCGACGAAGGTGCAGTCCGTCGTCGACGATGGCAACCAGGTCACGGTCACCTACACGGGAGCGGACGGCGCACAGGGCAGCATCACGGCCGACAAGGCGCTCATCTCGGTCGGCTTCGCCGCGAACGTCACCGGTTACGGGCTGGAGAACACCGGCGTGGAACTCACCGATCGCGGTGCGATCGCCATCGACGAGTACATGCGCACGAACGTTGAAGGCATCTACGCCATCGGCGACGTCACCGCCAAGCTGCAGTTGGCGCACGTCGCTGAGGCGCAGGGGGTCGTCGCCGCCGAGACGATCGGCGGAGCCGAGACCATGACGCTCGGCGACTATCGAAACATGCCCCGAGCGACATATATGCAGCCGCAGGTGGCGAGCTTCGGCCTCACCGAGCAGCAGGCGCGCGACGAGGGCTACGACGTCGAGGTGTCGACGTTCCCGATGCTGGCGAACGCGAAGGCGCATGCGCTCGGCGACGCCCGCGGCTTCGTGAAGCTCGTGGCCGACAAGAAGTACCACGAACTACTCGGTGGTCACCTGGTCGGATTGGACGTCTCCGAGCTGCTGCCCGAACTCACTCTGGCGCAGAAGTGGGATCTCGGAGCGCTCGAGCTGGCACGCAATGTTCATCCTCATCCGTCGCTCTCCGAATCGATGCAGGATGCCTTCCACGGCCTCGTCGGCCACATGATCAACCTGTAGGCCGCGCGGACCGCGGAGACGCGGCATCCGGCAACCCGTACGTGAGCATCGTCAAGCACGCGCCGTGCCGGGAGCCGCACCCGTCGAGTCGCGCACCGTGAGGTGCGTGGCGAGCACGATCTCATGGCTCAGCGCCGCATCGGCGGAATCCTCGGCGATGGCGGCCGGGCCGGCCTCGATGCGCTGCAGAAGCGAACGAATCGCCACTCGCCCGGCCTGCTCGATGGGAGAAGTCAGGGTGGTGAGCGGGGGATGGCAGAATGCCGCGCCGAAGATGTCGTCACAGCCGACGACGCTCATGTCTTGCGGCACCCGCACGCCGCGTTCCCGGAACCGCTCGAGCATTCCGATGGCGAGCAGGTCGTTGAACGCGACGCATGCTGTGGCGTTCGTGTTCAGTGCCGCGTCGGCCGCTGCCGCGCCGGAATCGACGAACGGCACGTGAGGGCCGATCCTGGTCAGGTTGAGGCGGAGCCGCTTGGCCGCAGTGTTCAGGGCGCCGTACCGCCGTTCGTTCGACCATGAGCTGTCTGGACCGGCCACATAGACGATGCTCCTGTGCCCGAGCGAGACCAGATGCTGCAATGCCTGCTCCATGCCTCCCGGGGTGTCGATGAGCACAGAGGGCACACCGTCTGGTTTCCGGTTGATCACGACGAGCGGAAGGGTCTCAGCGATCTCGGCGATCCGCTGATCCGACAGCCGCGATGCGGAGATCACCACACCGTCGACACGCCCGGCAATGGCGTTGAGCGCTTGCAACTCGCTACTGGCCGACTCCTCGGTGTCCACGAGCAGCTGTATCCATCCCGCTGCGGTGAGCTGATGCTGCGTGCCCCTGATGATCCCGAAGTAGAACGGATTGGTGACATCGGAGACGACGACGGCGACGGCGTGCTTGCGATGTGCCTGTGGTTCCGACCGCGAGCGCTGGTATCCGAGTTGCGCTGCTATGCGTTCGATGTGCTGGCGGGTCGCCTGGTTCACACGCTGCGGCATCGAGAGCGCGCGCGAGACCGTGGAAGGTGCCACACCTGCTTCCCGTGCGACATCTCGGATCGACACCCGTTTGTAGGATTCCTCGGCGCTCGTTGTCGTGTCTCCCGTTCAGGTCGTCTACCTGGACCTCGGTCTTGAATCTAAGCCTGGATGGCAACCGGCGACAACATGTTGCCGCAGGTTGTCGCAGGCTGCTGCGGCACGGATACGGGGATGAAGCTCGACTTCTTCACGAATGCGTTGCACTTGATGGCAACGAAAGGCAACAGCTTGCCGTCGGTGCGTCGCGCATCTAGCTTGCGATTACCAGCAAATCGAGTACTCAACGGAGAGGACCGACCTATGCACAGAAGACGCGCGATCGGCGCGATTGCCGGCCTGCTCGTGGCAGGGCTCGCTCTGGCGGGTTGCAGCGCAGGCGGCGGCAGTCCATCCGCCAGCAGCAGCGGTGGCGCCATCAATGGGAAAGGCAAGACCATCACGGTCTTCACCCTCGCGAACACGCAGTACCCCCAGCAGCAGAAGCAGTTCAACGACTCGGTGGCGGCCGCCTTCCAGAAGCAGACGGGCGCCAAGCTCGTCTGGGACGTGGGCGCAACCGCAAACGATGAACAGACGAAGATCCAGACATCGGCCGTGTCCGGCCAGGGCCCGGATATCTACGACATCGGTACGACCTTCACCCCGACGGCGTACTCGACCGGCAACTTCGTCACGATGACCACCGCCGACTGGAACGCGATCGGAGGAAAGGCCAAGTTCGTTCCGGCATCGTTGGGCATCTCCGGGCCGAATTCCAGCAGCCAGGTCGGCATCCCTTACGAGTCTCGGCCGTTCGTGATGGTGTACAACACCAAGCTCTTCCAGCAGGCGGGCCTCACCGCACCGGCCACGACGTGGGACGGCCTGATCGCCCAGGCGAAGAAGCTCACCGGCAACGGTGTCTACGGCATGGCGATGGACTACAAAGACAGCTTCAGCCCGTGGAAGTACATCTGGATGTACGACATGCAGATGGGCAACCCTCTGCTTTCGGGCAAGAAGGCCACCCTGAACGACCCGAAGACGCTCAAGGCGTATCAGGACTACTTCGGCCTGTTGACGCAGGACCATGTGATCGACCCGGCCTCGGTCGGCTGGACGAACGTCCAAGCCTTGGCGGCATTCGCCGAAGGCAAGGCGGCCATGCTGAACTGGACCACCGCGACGGCGCAGAACACGCTGAACGCCTCGCCGGTGAAGGGCGACTACAAGTTCGCGGTGATGCCGACGGTGCCGCCGGGCTATTCGTCGCTCCCGAAGGGCGGGAACGCCGCGGCGAGCATCATCTCCGGCGACAACCTCGTCATCGCGAAATACTCGAAGAACCAGGCGCTCGACCTGGCGCTGGTCAAGTACCTCACGAGTGACGAGGTGCAGGCCAATCTCTACACCAACTTCGGCGATCTGCCGGTGACGGCTTCGGAGTCGAAGAAGCTGGAGAGCAATCAGGCCGCGCTGGCCCCGCTCCTTCAGGCCGGGGCCAAGTCGGTGACCACACCGTTCTCCGGCGCGTGGGGCGCAACGGAGGTGGGGCTGCTGAACGTGGTGACGCAGGCCATCCCCTCGCTGAACAACGGTGCCGTCAGCACGAGTCAGTTGCAGGGCTGGCTCAACACGCTGCAGAACACCGCGACGCAGGCGCTGCAGTCTCAGTAATGGCCGAGCCGACCATCGCGAGCCATCCGGCGGCCATCCGGCCGGGTGGCTCGCCGTCCGGGCAGCGCAGGAGATCCGTGTCCAAGCGCGACAGACCGCTCTGGATGCTGATCCCCGGGGGCGTGCTCCTTGTGGTGATCATCCTCATCCCGTTGGCCATCGGGATCTGGATGTCGCTGCTCGACCTGAGCCAGTACACGATTCGGCAGTGGCTCGCGGCACCGTTCGTGGCACTCGAGAACTACGTCGTCGTGATCACGCAGACCCAGTTCTTCCAGTCGCTCGCCGTCAGTATCGGATTCGCGGTCATCGCCACAGTGTGCAGCATTCCGCTCGGAGTCGCGGCCGCGGTGGTCACCCATAACGCGTTCCGGGGTCGGGCGGCTGTGCGCTCGCTGTTCCTCGTTCCCTACGTGATCCCGTCGTTCGTGGTGGCCACGATCTGGCGCACGATCATGCAGCCAGGCGGGGTCTGGACCGGCATGCTTTCCAGCTTCGGCATCAAGTCGAGCCTGTGGCTGAACGGGCCCAACGCGTTCTGGACGCTCGTGATCGTGGAGATCTGGGCGTCATGGCCATTCATCTACCTCTTGACGTTGGCAGGCATGCAGACCATCGAGCACCAGGTGTTCGAAGCGGCCGCGATCGACGGCGTCACGTGGCGAAGACAGCTGTGGTCCATCGTCTTCCCGAACATCGGCGGTCCGCTGGCCTTGGCGTGTGTCGTATCCGTGCTCAACCACATCAACAACTTCACGCTTCCGTACGTGCTGTTCGGGATCCCGGCGCCCGACAACGTTCAGACGCTTCCGTTCCTGACCTACATCCAGAGCTTCACGATCTTCCGCTTCGGCCTCGGCGCGGCGACCGCCGTGCTCTCCCTCGTTCTGCTGGCGATCCCTCTGATCGTGTACCTGCGTATGGTGCGGCTCGACGTCGGCAAGGAGGCATGACGATGACATCGACCGTCTCTGGGAGGAAGCGACGACGCGCTACCGCCGGGATCGGCGTGCTCGTGCCGATCTGGCTCCGCACCGTCGTCATCGTGGTGATCCTGGGCATCATCGCGCTGCCCATGATGTTCGTGGTGTTCGGATCGGTCAATTCCGATCTCGGCGTGGCGAGCGGCGAGTACTTTCCCTCCTCATTCACGCTCGTCAACTACGCGAAGATCTGGACGACCGTCGGCCTGGCCAATGGAATGGTCAACAGCATCATCGTCGCGGGATCGACGGCGGTCGTCGCAACTGCCATTGCCACGGTCTCCGCCTACGTGCTCGTCCGGTTCACGTTCCTCGGTCGTCGAACGGTTCTGCGATCCATGCTGATCCTGCAGTCGATCCCCGGTACTCTGCTCGTGCTTCCGCTCTTCGTGGTGTTCTCGTCGTTCACCACCTACGTGGGGGTTCAGGTGATCGGTACCAGGTGGGGCCTGTTCGTGACCTACCTCACGTTTGCTCTGCCGTTCGCCACCTGGGTGATGGTGACATATCTGCGAGGGCTTCCTCGAGAACTGGAAGAGGCTGCCCGCATGGACGGTGCATCCAACGTGCGTGTCGTGCGTCAGATCGTCGTGCCTTTGAGCTGGCCGGGGATCGTGGTCGCCGGCATCTTCTCGTTCCTGCTGGGCTGGAACGATGTGCTCTTCGCCTCGGTGATGACCAACTCAGACACGCAGACCGTCTCGATTGCGCTCAACATCTTCAGTGCTTCGCAGGCGGGAGGCTCCTTGCCGCTGTATGGACAGCTCATGGCCGCGTCGTTGATCTGCGCGGCTCCCGTCGTGATCCTCTACTTGTGTCTGCAGCGCTGGCTGGTCGGTGGCCTCACCGCGGGAAGCGTGAAGTGAAATCGGGTCTCGTGCGTGTGTCGAGCAGGGCATCCGCTGCCGCACCTGCCGCGCTGTAGCCCGCGAGACTGCACGCCCGCTCCGAGACATCGGGCGACACCCGCTGGCTCGGGGTGGCCGTGCAGTCTCGCGAGAACGCCTGCGGCGGTCAGTGCTGAACAGGGCCCGCGACCGACTCGACGATCGCGAGGGCCGTGCGCTCGAGGAAGGTCACGAACGCGGCTGCGTCGTCATCGTGCTCCGGCCCGGCGCCCAGCTCCCCATCGACCAGCGCCTGTTCGGCGAAGGCGACCCATGCGCGCAGAGCCACGGTGAGCAGCGGCGACTGCGGCACGCCCAACTCGGAGAAGACGGCGATGACACGCTGTGTCTGAATCTGCTCCGCCTCATCGACGACCGCGCGCACCTCCTTGTCGCCGCTGGCGACGCCGTGCACGAGCGAGACGAACGTGCTGCGATGCTCGCGCACGAACGCCACGATCTTCTCCAGCGTCGTGTGCAGCCGCTCGAGCGGAGGAAGGTCGAGCTGCGGCTCGGTCGCATTGAGCATGCCATCGCGTGCGGCGCGCACGACCTCGCGGTGGAATCCCTGCTTCGAGTCGAAGTAATAGAACAGCAGGCCGCGTGAGACGCCCGCCTTCGCCGAGAGGTCTTCGACGTTCAGCTGATCCAGTGGCCGGTCGGCCAGTGCGGCCACCCCGAGAGCGACGAGCTGCGCGCGGCGTTCGTCGGGCGTCATGCGAATGCGGCGCTCGGGGGGCATGGTTTCGAGGATATGGGCGATCGTGGGCCGCTGGCGCGAGCTCGGCCGGAACGGCGGCTCCACCGAGCCCGTGAGTGGCGGTGCCGCGATATGGGGCAGCGGCGGCAGCCGACTGGGCGGTCTCGATTCCCGTCGGGTGAATCCGCTGATCTGCCGTGTGCCCCGTCCGCGGGTCGACAACTTCGACTGGCGAATGCTGTTGACTCATGGTAAATAGTTACTGACACGGCGTCAGTAAGCGTCGGCATCCAGGCGCCGCACGGATCGAGGAGGATCTATGAAGCTACGTTCCCTGACGGCGAAGCGTGCTGGGCGCGTCGCTCTTGCCGCCATACCGGTCGGCATCGCCGCGAGCCTTCTGATGACAGGTGTTGCCAACGGTGCGGTTCCTGTCGCGTTCACGGTCTCGGGTTCGACGTTCCAGGTCGCGGCCTCGCAGCTGGACGGCACGGGCTTCTCGCAGTACGCCGGAACGGTGACGCAGAAGGATGGCACGTCGCATCCGGTCTCGGTCGCCAACATCGCCACAGCGAAGTTGTACGACCTGTGCCAGTCGGTGGTGGTTCCGGGCATGCCGGTGGGCTTGAAGATCACCGCGGGCGGTGGCGGCACACCGGCCACAGCGACGAACATGCAGATCGGCATGACCGACCTGCAGGGCGACGCGACGTTCAACAACATCCGCATCGGCGTTGACGCATCGACCGTGAACACCAGCGCCAAGGGATCGGTAGGCGACTTCGCGCAGGATGCCGACTCGGTGGAGATCAAGAACCTCAAGCAGACGGCGTGGAGCACTCAGGCATCCGTCTTCAATCTCGCCGGGCTGCACCTGCAATTGACCGACGGCAAGACGACCTGCTTCTGAACGAGCACGAGACGATGCAGAGACTCGACGATGGGTGGCACGCGTTCGTCGCGTGGTCCCGGCAGCGGACGTTCATCGGCGGATTGCTGACGGTGCTCGGCGGCGTCGAGATGTTCTTCTCCGGTCAGCTGTCGGTGGGCGCGATGCGTGTGCAGGTCGGGATCGAGGGATTCCAGGCCATGCTCATCCCGATCGTGCTCGTGGTTCTCGGCGTGCTCGCGGTGCTCATGCCGCAGCACCGCATCTTCTATGGCGTCATCGCGCTCGTAGTGGCGGTGTACTCACTCGTCGGTGTGAACCTCGGCGGCTTCTTCGTCGGCATGATCCTCGCCAGTGTCGGGGGCGTGCTGATCGTCTCGTGGATGCCCAAGGGTGCTGACGGCGCCGCGAACGCAGTTGCCGACGACCGCGACCGCGGTGACGATGATGCCGCGCCGTCGGCGGAGGTGGCGAAGACGCGTCCCGAGAATTCAGCTGCCCCTGGCGCATCCTCGCAGCCAGCCTCTGGACCTTCCGCGAAGCGGGGGCGACGTCGGCGAGGCGGTGACACCACGCGACGGGCCGCCGGCGGAGCACTCGCCGTGGCGCTCGCAGCCGTGATGAGCCTCGGGCTTGTCGCGGAGCATCCGCAGTCTGCCGCCGCCGCCGAGGCGAGCGGCGTCTGCATCCTCGGCGTCATCGGGGACTGCTCGAAGCCGGCGCCCGCCCCGTCGCCGACGCCCACATCGACGGCCACGCCCGGCTCGCCATCGACTCCCGCCCCGTTGCCGACCTCTGGCAATGGTGGCGGCAACGGCGACGTCGCCACGCCTTCCACTCCGACCGGACCGACGCTGATCGCACCGGCATCCCAGTCGCCGGTCTTCACCGGAAAGCCCGCACTCCTGCAGGGCTCGTCGCTGTCGTTCTCAGGGTTGCGCTACCTCGGTCTCGCCACTGTGCGGTTTTCCGACGGCGGCACGGCGACCGTGCTGAAGCTGTCGATGAGCAGCGTGACCATCCCGGGATTCCGGCTCGACACACGCGATGCGAACGGGGCGGGCACCGACACCGTGGCGACATCCATGGCGTTCAGCGGCGGTGTGAATACGTACCTCGCGTCGTTCAAGGCTGTGCTCGACAACGGGAAGGCCGTGCAATACGACATTCAGCATCCGCCGTCGTCGGACGGTTCGGTGCCGGTGTCGCGCATCCTCTCGCTCGAGGTCTTCGGCATCACCGGCGGCAGTTCGGTGCTGACCGGATTTCACGAGATGATCAGCTGACAACTCTCTCGAGACCCGACCATCTCCGCCGCCGATGTCGCCTCGCCAGGCCCCGTCTTGGCAACGACTGGCAAACGATTGCAACGTTTCGCGGGTGCTGCCTAATGTCGAAGACATGAGTTCTTCCTCCCCGGGCGACGACATCACCTGGAGCCTTTCCGGATTCGGCGACGAGATCGACGAGTCGCCACAGGTGCAACTGGCCGTGCTGGAAGCGCTCGGCGCCCGGCACATCGAGGTGCGCAGCGCCTGGGGCGTGAACATCGTCGAGCTCGACGACGAGAGGCTCACGGCCCTCAAAGCGACGATCGACGCCGCGGGCTTCGGCGTCTCCGCCATCGCATCGCCGATCGGCAAAGTGGATGTCTCGCTGCCCGTCGAGCACGAGGTGGAACGCCTCTCGCGAGCGATCGGCGCAGCCCACGTGCTCGGCGCGCGCTACGTGCGCATCTTCTCGTTCTACCGGGGCGAGGGCATTCCGGCGGAGGCGATCCGCGACGACGTGATCGTGCGAATTCGTGCGCTCGCCGACCTCGCCGAACGGGAGGGTGTCGTGCTGCTGCACGAGAACGAGAAGGAGATCTACGGCGACGTGCCCGAACGGGTGCTCGACATCGTCGAGTCGGTGGGATCCGACGCTCTGCGCCTGGCCTGGGACAACGCCAACTTCGTGCAGTGCGGCGTACGACCGTTCACGGATGCCTGGCCCCTGCTTCACGAGCACGTCGAGTACCTGCAGGTGAAGGATGCGTTGTTCGCCGACGGCACGGTTGTGCCGGCCGGCCAGGGTGACGGTGAGCTTCTGGAAACAGTGACAGCGTTGCGGGATGAGGGTTACCGCGGCTTCGCCTCCCTCGAGCCGCACCTCGCAGATGGGTTCGCGCTCGGCGGCTTCTCCGGTCCACGTGCATTCGGTACTGCCGCCCGGGCATTCGACCGTCTGCTCACCGAGATCGGGGTCAACCCAGCATGAACGTCGAAGCAGGTCAGGGCGCCACAGCCATGCTCACCGCCATGATCGTCGGCTGCGGCGTCATCGCCGAGAACCACGTGCGAGCCTTCGCGACCCGTGACGACGTGACGATCGTCGCGCTCGTCGACCCCGTCACGCCCGCCGTCGAACGCGTCGCCACCCTCGTCGAAGAGGTCGGGATGCCCCGGCCCGCGCTGTTCGCCGATCTCGAGGAGGCGCTGGCGGAACATGCGGTCGACATCGTCGTCGTGCTCACGCCGAGCGGGCTGCACGTTCGCCTGGCGGAAATCGCGCTGCGCGCCGGAAGCAACGTCGTCATCGAGAAACCGCTCGACGTCTCCGTGCCGCGCGCCAGGCGCTTCTGCGATCTCGCCGAGGAGGCCGCGAAGCGCGGACTCGTCGCCACCGTGATCAGCCAGCACCGGTTCGACCCGGCCTCGGTGATCGTGGCGCGCGCGGCGCACTCCGGCGGACTCGGCGTGCTGACCAGTGCCGTGGCATCCGTCGCGTGGTGGCGCACCCAGGAGTACTACGACTCCGGCCAGTGGCGCGGCACGTGGGAGCTCGACGGCGGCGGGGCCGTCATGAATCAGGGTGTGCACACCGTCGATCTGCTGGTGTGGTTCATGGGTCGACCGGTGGCCGTCTACGCGCACACCGCCCGTCTCGCCCACGAGCGCATCGAGGTGGAAGACACCGCCGTGGCCACCGTGCGCTTCGAGAACGGCGCCATCGCGGTGCTGCACGCCACGACGGCCGCGTATCCAGGACTGACCGTCCGGGTGCAGGTGCACGGCTCGAGCGGCTCTGCGGTGATCGAGAACGACCAGCTCGCCTACTTCGCATCCGGGGGCATGGCAGACGCGCACAGCAACGCCGACCCCACCCGCGACGCGGGCGAGAACCGGGCCGCCGAGCTGGTGGAGGCATCCGAACTGTACGGCAGTCCGCGCGGAGCGGACGCTTTCGTCGTGGGACACCGCAGGCAGTACGACGACATCGTCGACGCCATCCGCAACCGTCGTGCGCCGGGTGTCACCGTCGCCGACGCGCTGCTGTCGCTCGCCGTCGTGCGCGCGGTGTACCTCTCGGCAACGCTCGGCCGCGAGGTGCTCGTCGACGACGTGCTCGAGGGGACATACGACGATGAGGACGTGCACACCGAGACGACGATTGCCGAAGTCATCGCATGAAATCCTCGGTCTTCGCCGCCTCGACTCCGCGGTGGACTCCCGCTGAGGTGGCCGCGACGCTCGCCTCCCCGAGCTGGGACGATCGGGCGATGGCCGAAGTTGCAGACGGGCGCACCATTTCAGACGCCGAGGCGGAAGGCGCGGATGCCGTCCGTCGCTGAGGCGCGCACATTCCGACCCCCCGTGCGTCTCGCACACCTGGGGCTGGGGCACTTCCATCGCGCGCATCAGGCCTGGTACACGCAGCACGTGAACGCGCTGCCCGACACCGATTCCGGTGCTTCCGACGGCTGGGGCATCGCGGCTTTCACGGGTCGTTCGCCGCGCGCGGCAGAAATGCTCGCCGCGCAGGACTGCGTCTACGGCCTCATCACCAGGGCTGCAGACGGCGACACCGCCGAAATCGTGCAGTCGATCGTGCGCGCCCACGACGGTGCGAGCGCCGAGTGGGAAGCCACGCTGGCAGAGTCGGCCGTGGCCGTGCTCACCGTGACTGTGACGGAACGCGGGTACGAGACTGCTCACGACACCGGCGCCGTGACCGTCGGCGAGAGCGCGGGCGCGCGGATCGTGCGCGGCCTCGCCGCCCGGGCGCGGGCATCCGCCGGCCCGATCGCGCTCGTCAGCTGCGACAACCTGAGTGGCAACGGCGAGGCGCTGCGTCGCGCCGTGCTGACCGAGGTCGATGACGAGGAGTTGGCGAGCTGGATCGGCGACAACGTCTCGTTCGTCTCCACCATGGTCGACCGCATCACCCCCGACACCACGGATGCCGACCGCGCGATGATGCGCGACCTCACGGGATACGACGACACGGCTCCGGTCGTCGCGGAGCCGTTCAGCGAGTGGATGGTCAGCGGTGCCTTCCCCGCCGGCCGCCCGGAATGGGAGCGCGTCGGAACGCATTTCGTCGACGACATCGAGCCGTACGAGCGTCGCAAGCTCTGGCTGCTCAACGCAGGCCACACGATGCTGGCCGCCATGGGGATCCCGCGCGGCCATGAGACCGTGGCCGAGGCCTTCGCCGACCCTGAGTGCCGCATGCTTCTCGAAGCCCTGTGGGCCGAAGCAAGGGTTGTACTCCCGTTCGACGACGAGACGACGGATGCCTTCCTCTGCGCCCTGCGCACCCGGTTCTCCAACCCGCGGATCGCGCACCGGCTGACCCAGATCGATGACGGGAGCCTGCAGAAGCTGCGCCAGCGGCAGGCGGCGATCGTGGCCGCCAGGCTGGCGGTCGGGAACGACCCGGGGCGAGCCTGCCTCGCCACGGTCGAGTCGTGGGGGAGCGCTCGCGGCCTCGACCTGGCCGAGGCACTCGATGCGCTGCAACCGGGCCTCGCCTGGCGAGTTGCCGCAAGTTGAAGCCCCGCATCCGTTGGTCGAGCCTGTCGCAACGAGACCACGAATGCCCTCGGATAGCCTGCGAAAGACCTTCGAGTAGGAGTTCTCAATGCTGATCCAGTCCGCCGAGGTGCTCGTCGCGAGCCCTGGCCGCAACTTCGTCACCCTCCGCATCACCACCGACGACGGGCTCACGGGACTCGGCGATGCCACGCTGAACGGCCGCGAACTCGCGGTGGACGCTTACCTGAAAGAGCATGTCGTCCCGCTCCTCATCGGGCGCGACGCGAGTCGCATCGAAGACACCTGGCAGTACCTCTACCGCGGCGCGTACTGGCGCCGAGGACCGGTCACGATGGCCGCCATCGCCGCCGTCGACACCGCTCTCTGGGACATCAAGGCGAAGACTGCGGGAATGCCGCTCTACCAACTGCTCGGCGGGCGGAGCCGCGACGGACTACTGGTGTACGGGCACGCATCCGGGCTCGAGCTGCCCGAGTTGTTCGACTCGATCCGCGAGCATCTCGATGAGGGATATCGCGCGATACGCATCCAGACCGGCGTCCCTGGCCTGCCTTCGGTGTACGGCGTCGCGCACAGTCGCAACGCCCAAGCGGGTACTGAAGCCGGTACGGATGCCCGCTACGACTACGAGCCGGCGCGGCGAAGCGCCCTGCCTGTCGAGGAGACCTGGGACACGCGCGCCTACCTCCGGCACATTCCAGGTGTGTTCGAGGCGGTGCGGAGCGAGTTCGGGCCCGAGCTCCCTCTGCTGCACGATGCGCATCATCGGCTCACGCCCATCCAGGCGGCGAAGCTCGGCAAGTCGCTGGAACCGTATGACCTGTTCTGGCTCGAAGATGTCACACCCGCCGAGAACCAGGCGGTGCTGCGCCGGGTGCGCGAGCACACCACGACGCCGCTCGCGATCGGCGAGGTCTTCAACACCATCTGGGACTACCGCGAGCTGTTCGAGGAGCAGCTCATCGACTACGTGCGCAGCCCCGTCACTCACGCGGGCGGCATCACCGGCCTGCGTCGCATCTTCGACTACGCCGCGGTCTACCAGATCAAGTCCGGTGCGCACGGTCCGACCGACATCTCACCGGTCGGGCTGGCGGCAGCGATCCATCTGGGTCTGGCGATCCCGAACTTCGGCATCCAGGAGTACATGCGGCATGCACCCGTCACGCACGAGGTGTTCCGCACCACCTACTCCTTCCAGAATGGCATGCTGAACCCATCGGATGCCCCGGGGCTCGGCGTCGACTACGACGACGAGGTCGCGGTGGCGTATCCCTATTCCGGTGCATACCTCCCGGTGAACCGTCTGCTCGACGGCTCGATGCACGACTGGTGATCCGCGTTTTCCGACGCGACGTGCGGAACGTGTGCACCTGGTTCGCGCGGCGCGGGCTCGACAGCGGCCCTGAGGCGATCCTCCCCGAACTCTGCGCGGATGCCTTCGGCCCAAAGAGTACCGCCGGCTGAGCTCGTCGAAACCCGTTCCTCGCCGCGACGGCTTCGACACGCTCGACGAGCGGCATGTAGACTGGTGCACCGAACTTCGGCGAGGGATTCCCGCGGCCTTAGGCGCAGGAATCCGTGATCGACGCGGTGGACCAGGCTCACGTCTGTCCTCACGCTGACATGCAGCACGAGTTGACAACGAATCCCTTCAAATTGATGTGGGCCGCTGTAGCCCACCGAAAGCGAGACATCACCATGGCTGACGACAGCAACAAGGTGGTCGCGGAAGCCCGCGACCGATTCGGCAAGGGCGCAGCGCGCAAGATCCGTGCGGCGGGCAAGATCCCCGCCGTGCTGTACGGGCACGGCAGCGACCCTCAGCACCTCACCCTGCCCGCGCACCAGCTCGGGCTGATCCTGCGCAAGGCGAACGCCGTGCTCGATCTCGACATCGCAGGCACGTCCCAGCTCGCCCTCGTGAAGGACGTGCAGAAGGACCCGGTGCACCAGATCATCGAGCACATCGACCTCATCATCGTGCGTCGCGGCGAGAAGGTCCAGGTCGAGGTTCCGGTGCACGTGGAGGGCGAGCCGTTCTCCGGCACCATCGTCGTGCAAGACCTCTCGACCATCCACATCGAGGCCGAGGCGACGCACATTCCCGAGCGCCTGGTCGTCGACGTCGAGGGTCTTGAAGAGGGCACGCACATCACCGCGGGTGATGTCACGCTCCCCAGCGGTGCCACGCTGCTGACCGACGCCGAAGTTCTCGTCGTGGCGATCACGGTGCCGTCCGCGCCGGCCGCGGAGGCGACGGAGGAGGCCGCCGCGGCCGCCGAGGCCGGGGCCGCCGAGACCGAGGCATCCGCCGAGTCCGCAGAGTAGTTCAGGCCGGACAGAACACGCATGGCGGAACAGCCTTGGCTCGTCGTCGGCCTCGGCAACCCCGGCGCGCAGTACGAGCACACCCGCCACAACATCGGAGCGATGGTGGTGGACGAGCTCGCACGCCGCGCATCCGCCGTGTTCAAGTCGCACAAGACCAACTCGAGGGTCGCCGAGGGGCGCATCGTCCCCGGCGGCCCTCGCCTGGTTCTGGCCAAGCCGAACACGTTCATGAACGTGTCGGGCGGGCCGGTCGCACAGCTCGTGCGGTTCTACTCCCTTGAGCCGGATCGGTTGATCGTGGTGCACGACGAGCTCGACATCCCGTTCGACACGATCAAGCTGAAGTCCGGCGGCGGTCATGGCGGCCACAACGGGGTGCGCGACATCGCGAGTGCGTTGCGCAGTGTCGACTTCACCCGGGTGCGGGTCGGTGTCGGCCGGCCGCCGGGACGCACCGATGCCGCAGACCACGTGCTCAGCCCCTTCACGAGCACCCAACGGCAGGTGCTGCCGAGCCTCATCTCCGATGCTGCGGATGCTGTCGAGCTCGTGGCGACTGACGGCCTGATCGTGGCGCAGCAGAAGTTCCATTCGCCGGCCTGACACCGGCTCTTTCGGGAGCGCACCGCGTTCAAGCGCCGCAGCAACCGCGTTCACGGCGAGCTCCTAGCGCGCGTCATGCTATTCCGCGGCATCCGCACAATACAGTGGCATAGCTTCTTGAGTCATGCAGCTCTTCACGCGCGAGTGGGGCACGGGCGACCGGGTCGCGGTTCTCGTGCACGGACTGTTCAGCAGTTCGCGCACCTGGCACAGGCTCGGACCCGCTCTCGCCGATGAGGGGTACCGTGTGGTGGCAGTCGATCTTGCCGGACACGGCCAGAGCCCGCGATCGGAGACCTATTCGCTCGCCGGCCTCGTGCGGAGCATCGCCGAAAGCGTGCCGTTGAAGCCGGAGCTCGCGATCGGGCACTCGCTGGGCGGGCTCACATTGTCGCGTCTGATCCGGCGGCTGCAGCCCGGTCGCGCCGTCTACATCGACCCGGCCTTCCTCGGCACTCGACTGCCGTGGTGGCAGCGTGCGGGGGCGCCGGTGCTGTTCCACGGCCTTCTCAACCGGCCTGCGAAAGCCGTGGCACGCAGCAATCCGCGTTGGCACAAGGACGACGTCGAGATCGAGGTGTCGGACTACGCCGCCTTCGATCGACGCTTCTTCCGCAGGTTCGGTGACGGTCGGGCGATGCCGTTGAACGCACCCGACCGCATGAGCGTGCCGTCGTTGATGATGCTCGCCGACCGCTCGCGCCTCGTCAGTGAGACCGTGGCCGAGCGGATGCGTCTGCTCGGCTTCGAAGTGCGCGTCGTCGCCGGCGCCGGGCACACCGTGCACCGGGACGACTTCGACGGGTTCCGGCGCGCGCTGAACGGCTGGGTCTGACGCTCGATCGCCTCTATCACGGCTTCGCCGTTCAGAGACTCAATCGGGCCGCCCGTGCGAGCAAGCTCGCCCGTGCGACCCTCAATCGCCTCTATCACGGCTTCGCCGTTCAGAGACTCGATCGGGCCGCCCGTTCGAGCAAGCTCGCCCGTGCGACCCTCAATCGCCTCTAGGCTTTCTCAATGGTGACGATCACGCCCGTACGCGCTGAAGACCGTGCCGAGTGGCTCGAACTGCTGCACGGCTACCTCGTGTTCTACGAAGAAGATCTGGATGAGGCAACGATCGACTCGCTGTTCAGCCGGGTGCTCGAGTCCGAGATCCACGGTGCACTGGCTCGCGATGCGGAAGGGCGGGCGATCGGACTGGTGCACTGGCTGACCCACGCCGCGACCTGGACGAGAAGGGACTACTGCTATCTCGAGGATCTCTTCGTCGCGCCGGGCGCTCGTCGCATGGGAGCGGGTGCTGCCTTGATCGAGCATGTGCGGGCGTGGGCGGAGGAACACGGCTCGGCGAAGGTGTACTGGCTGACGGCCGAAACGAACGCGACCGCCCGCTCCCTCTACGACCGGGTGGCACAGCGGAGCGGATTCATCCACTACGAGGTCGCCCTCTGAACCGTCGGCCGGGCTGATTCGACGACGAAAGTGCAGCGTGTGCACAGTCGACTCGGGTACCGTGTCCGAGGATCGGCGCCCTCGTCGCCCCCCGGACGAGATGCGCCGTACCCGGACCCGACGACGACGCTCGGGAGAGCATCGTGGGAATCCTCATCCAGGTCGTCGGCTCGCTACTCGTGCTGGCCGGATTCGCACTCGCCCAATGGGGTGTTCTGAATCCGAAGTCGGCGACCTATCTCGTGCTGAACGTGGTGGGCTCTAGCATCCTCGCCGCCGACGCTGTGGTCGAAGCGCAGTGGGGGTTCTTGCTGCTGGAAGGCGTGTGGGCGATCGTCTCGCTCGTGTCGCTCGTGGGCGTGATGCGGGCGCGGCGGAACGTTGTCAGCGGCGTCGGAGCAGACGACGATGCCGAGCACCGCTCACCGCGACGATGACCATCGTGGTGTTCGTCTCTTTCGTGGGCGGTGTCGGCCGACAAGGATCGTGTTGCCACTCCCCATTCACGGAGCAGGTCGGTGAGCTCAGGCGGGGCCCGTCGTCGCAACGGCGACAAGCGCGGTTTCAGCGCCCGTGGGCGGCGAGAATCTGGTCGAGGTCGATGTGGCCGAGAAGCTGGGTCCAGTCGAGCTCGCGGGCGACACCCTCGACGTCCTTCTCCGCGTACACCCTGCCATTGCGCTGCACGACGACGCCCTCGGGGACGATCGCGTTCAGCTCCGCCAGCACGGCGTCGTTCACTGCTTCGGTATCGAAGTCGGCTCCGTAGCGCGCGTACACGTCGGCAGGAACGGTGTAGTCGATGGTCGTGATCTCGGTCGCCATGTGCCGAGCCTAATCACGCCGCCTCGCACCCACACCGGGGTTGCGCACCTCGGTTCGGGTGCGAGACGTGTGCCCGAGTCAGGCCTGGAGGGCTGCCTGCAGGTCGATCGTGATGGTCACGGTGTCGCCGAGCAGCATGCCGCCGGTCTCCAGTGCCGCGTTCCAGGTGAGGCCGAAGTCCTCGCGGTTGACGACCGTCTTGGCGCTCGCGCCGGCCTTGTAGTTGCCGTAGGCATCCGCCCCGAAACCGCCGAAGTCGAACTCGAACGTGACCGGCTTGGTGACGCCCTTGATGGTCAGGTCGCCGTCGACGAGGAAGTCGCCGTTCTCCACGCGCACCCCGGTGGAGACGAAGTCGATCGTCGGGTGCGTGTCGGCCTCGAAGAAGTCGCCGGTGCGCAGGTGGCCGTCGCGGTTCGGGTCGCCGGTGGAGATGGATGCCACCTCGGCACTGGCGCTCACGCTCGCCTCGAACGGGTCGGCCGGCGTGACGAACGTCGCCTGGAACCTCTCGAACTTGCCCTTCACCTTGCTGATCATCAGGTGACGGATGCTGAAACCCACCTCGCTGTGGGCGGGGTCGATCACCCAGGTGCCTTCGCGGTAGCCGGGAATCTCGAGTGCGGTCGTGGCGGTGTCGGTCATGGTTCTCCTCGTGAACGGATGAAGGAAGTGTGCGAGCCGGTGCCGCACACGTATGCAAACGCATTGGATCGGGAGGTATTCCCGTGCCGCCGAGGAAGTTCGTCGGGCCCTGTCTCTACACTGGGCCGAGTGATCCTCGAGGGCTTGACCGGGGCGCTTTCGCGCGCCCAGACATTCGCTGACGCGCTCGCCTACGCGAATCGCGATGCGGACTTCTCGGTGACGAGCGGCCTCCGGGTTCCCCTCGTGGCCGCGCTGCTCGGCACTCGTTCCGTCGACAGGCAGGTGCTGCTCGTCGTCACCGCAACGGGGCGTGAATCGGAGGCACTGCGTTCGGCGCTCGGTTCCGTGGCGCCACACGCCGAGGTGGTGGAGTTCCCGTCGTGGGAGACGCTGCCGCACGAGCGATTGAGCCCGAGCGCCGAGATCGTGGGCAGACGACTGGCTGCGCTGCGCAGGCTGGCGACGTGGAGTGCGGATGCCGGGCATCCGCTCGTCGTCGTCGCCTCCGTTCGCGCCGCGCTGCAGCCGCTCGCCGCAGGCCTCGACCAGTTGGAGCCCATCGTGCTCGCCGAAGGCAGCAGGGGCAACGATCTCACCGGCATCGTCGTGCGGCTCGTCGACCTCGCGTACGCCCGCGTCGACATGGTCACCCGGCGCGGTGAGTTCGCCGTGCGGGGCGGCATCCTCGACGTGTTCCCGCCGACGGCGGAGCATCCGTTGCGGGCGGACTTCTTCGGCGACGAGGTCGAGCAGATCCGCGCGTTCTCGGTCGCCGACCAGCGGTCGCTGCCGCACGACGTGACCGAGGTGCAGCTGGCGCCGGCGCGTGAACTGCTGCTGACCGACGCCGTTCGGCAGCGCGCCGCGGAGATGGCGCACGAGTTCCCCGGGCTTGAGCAGCTGCTGACGAAGGTGGCGGAGGGCATTCCGGTCGAGGGCATGGAGTCACTTGCCCCCGCCCTCGTGGACCGGCTGGTGCCCCTCACCGACTACCTGCCCGACGGTGCCGCGGTGGCCGTGATGGGGCCGGAGCGCGTGGCCGCGCGTGCCGTGAGCCTGGCGGAGACGAACCGTGAGTTCCTCGAGGCGGCGTGGAGTGCGGCCACCGTGGGTGCGGCGACGCCGATCGACCTGGCTTCTGGCGACTTTCTCTCGCTGCGGCAGCTGAGAGACGCCGCGCAGCTCAGCCGACCGGGGGAGCAGGCGCTCGATCACCCGTGGTGGACGTTCTCCAGCTTCGACACGGGCAGAGCGGAATCCGTCGTGTCCACATCGTCGGTTGAGCCCGTCGAAACCCCGTCCATCCATGACCTCGTCGAGTCGGCCGGCGACTACGTGCGCGTGGCGGCCGAAGCCGTGCCGAGCTTCGCCGGGAACGTGGACGGCGCGCTCAGCCACGTGGCGCGGCGGCTGTCAGAGGGCTGGCGGGTTGCCATCGTGGCCGAGGGCCACGGCCTGGTAGAGCGTGCCGTCGACGTGCTCTCCGAGCACGGTGTGGCGGCGCGGCAGGTCGAGGACTACCCGGCAGATGCTGAAAGCGGCGTCGCGTACGTGCTGGCGGCATCCGTCGAGCAGGGCTTCGAGCTGCCGTCGGCGAAGCTCGCGCTGATCGGCGAGACCGAGTTCTACGGTCGCACGATCGGCTATGACTCCAGGCAGGTCAAGAAGCTCGGCGTTCGGCGTAAGAACGTGGTGGACCCGCTGCAGCTCAAGGCGGGCGACTTCGTTGTGCACGAGACGCACGGCATCGGCAAGTTCGTGGAGCTCGTGCAGCGCGAGGTCTCATCCGGTGGCCGGAACGCGGTGAAATCGAAGCGCGAATACCTGGTGCTGGAGTACGCGCCGTCGAAGCGCGGGTACCCGGGCGACAAGTTGTATGTTCCGACCGATCAGCTCGACCTGCTCAGTCGTTACGTCGGCGGCGAGGCGCCGCAGCTTTCGAAGATGGGCGGCAGCGACTGGTCGCAGGCGAAGGGTCGCGCCCGCAAGGCGGTGCGCGACATCGCGGTCGAGCTCGTCAAGCTGTATTCGGCGCGCATGGCCTCGAAGGGTCACGCGTTCGGGGCGGATACGCCGTGGCAGCGCGAACTGGAGGAGGCGTTCCCGTTCGTGGAGACGCCCGATCAGTTGCAGACCATCGACGAGGTCAAGGCCGACATGGAGCGGCCGATCCCGATGGATCGACTGATCTCCGGCGATGTCGGCTTCGGCAAGACCGAGATCGCGGTGCGCGCGGCGTTCAAGGCTGTGCAGGACGGCAAACAGGTGCTCATGCTCGTGCCCACGACGCTGCTCGTGCGACAGCATTTCGAGACGTTCCAGGAGAGATTCGCCGGTTTTCCGGTTCATCTGCGAGCGTTGAGCCGGTTCCAGACCGACCGCGAGGCGAAGGAAGTCATGGACGGCCTTGCCGACGGAACCGTCGACGTGGTGATCGGCACCCACAGGCTGCTGTCGAAGAACCTGTCCATGAAAGACCTCGGCCTGGTCGTGATCGACGAGGAGCAGCGCTTCGGCGTCGAGCACAAGGATGCCCTCAAGAAGCTGAAGACGAACGTCGACGTGCTCGCGATGAGTGCGACGCCCATTCCGCGAACGCTGGAGATGGCGGTGACCGGAATCCGCGAGATGTCGACGCTGGCGACGCCGCCGGAAGACAGGCATCCGATCCTCACGTTCGTCGGGCCCTACTCCGACAAGCAGGTGGCGGCCGCCATTCGACGCGAGCTGCTGCGCGAGGGACAGGTGTTCTTCGTGCACAACCGGGTGTCGAGCATCCAGCGCGTCGCTTCACAGCTTGCGGAGCTCGTGCCGGAAGCGCGGATCGCGGTGGCGCACGGGCAGATGAACGAGCACGTGCTGGAGCAGATGGTCGTCGACTTCTGGGAGCGCAAGTTCGACGTGCTCGTCTCGACCACGATCATCGAGACCGGACTCGACATCGCCAACGCCAACACGATCATCATCGACCGTGCCGACAAGTACGGCCTGTCGCAGCTGCACCAGCTGCGCGGCCGTGTGGGCCGCGGTCGTGAGCGCGCGTACGCGTACTTTCTGTGGGATGCCGACAAGCCGCTGTCCGAGACCGCGCACGATCGGCTCTCCACCATTGCGGCCAACAACGAGCTGGGCAGCGGCATGCAGGTGGCGTTGAAAGACCTCGAGATCCGCGGTGCGGGGAATCTTCTGGGCGGCGAGCAGTCAGGGCACATCGCCGGCGTCGGCTTCGACCTCTACCTGCGCATGATCGGTGAGGCGGTCGGCACGTTCCGCGGTGAGGTGGCAGAGGGCCAGACCGAGCTGCGACTGGAGTTGCCGGTGGATGCACACATCCCCGAGGAGTACGTCGACTCCGAGCGGCTGAGGCTCGAGGCGTACCAGAAGCTGTCGGCGGCATCCGGTCCGAACGCGAAGCCGGATGCCGTCGATCTCGTGCTCGAGGAGCTGACGGATCGTTACGGCGAACCGCCCGCTGCCGTGACGAACCTCATGTCGGTGTCGCGCCTTCGTCGTCGTGCACAGCAGGCCGGACTCTCGGATGTCGTCGCCATGGGGTCGAACCTGCGCATCGCGCCCGCCGAACTGCTGGACTCGCTGCAGGTGCGGCTGCAGCGCCTGTACCCGAAGTCCCGCATCGTGGCGGCGCAGAAGGTGCTTCTGGTGCCACTGCCGGTCGTGGACGGGGAGCCGCTGCCGGATTCCGACCTGATCGCCTGGGTGCGCGGGCTGCTCGACGCGATCTTCCCGCAGCCCGAGGCCGCCAAGACGGAGGACGCCGCCGCGCGCTAGCCGCCGCGCACGGCGCGCCGATCGCTATCGCGACAGCGATCGGCATCCGCTACTGAAAGTTCTGGTGGCTGATGCCGATCCCTGTAGCGCGTTCGGTTTCGGTTCGAGCATCCGCTTGTCGACGGAACACGATGGCGAACACTACTGCTGCGGCGTATCCGACCATGAGGGGCGCCAATAGCGTCAGCTCGCCGACGTAGGCGCCTTCGGTGAGGCTCACGACGCGTGTGACGCTGATGAAAGACCACGGAATGGTGGCAAGCACGATGACTGCGCCTGTAGTGGGCCGTCGTGCGAGCGCGAACGCGAGTGCAGCGACAAGGGCGATGACGGAGCCGGCGTTCGCCAGCATGGGCTGCACGACTCCGGAGAAGAATTCCCTTACAGGAACCTCACCGGTGAAGAAATGCGCCGGTGTCCACGGACCGAAGGCGATGCTTGACGTGCAGAACGCGGCGATCCAGATAGCGGCGGATGCCAGAGAGCGAGGTGGTCGCGGACGGCGCGCCGGCAAAGCCATCAGTGCGATTAGCGCAGTGAACGCGCACGTCGGACTACTCAGCCACGGCTGGTCGCCGAGTAATCCGGAATGCCCGACGCCGGCGATTGTGATGCCGGCGATTGCCGTCGCCGCGAGGAGGCAGCGGTAGAGCCACGTCGGTCCGAACAGAGACGACACCCACGTGGCCATCGCGAAGCCCACGACGATGGCGAACGCGCTGAGGAAGGGCCCGAATGCGGGCGGTTCTGAATTGCCGAATGGATCCAGCCACTGTGTCCGAGCCGCCGTCGCCCACGGGGCCCACTCGAAGATCACCCCCGTGATCAGTCCGAATGCGCCGAGCAGCCCGATCATCACGGCGGCAAGATGATCGCGCACGGCACCCGGCACAGTCCGGTCCAGATGCGCCGCGAGTCCTCCGGCGACCATCGCGATCTTCTCCGTGCCGGTCAGTCGTTCCCGACCTTCGGCATCCGCGAGATCGAGATACGTGCCGAGCATGGCGGCTGCATTCTGCTCCCGCCATCGAACCGGATACCACGCGGACCAGCGATGCACGTCGCGCTTCAACTGAAGGCTCATGCGGCGCCTCCTGCCAGACGAGCGGCCCCTCGAGAGGCCAGGCGCTCGCGCGCAACCCGAGCCTGCGCCTCGAGGTGATCCGCTTCCGATCGGAGTTCCGCCTCGCCGGCATCCGTCAGGGCGAAGTAACGGCGTAGCCGGCCGTCCACGGTCTCGTCGCCGGCGCGGCACACCAGCCCGTCGGTGGAGAGACGGTCGAGCGCCGCATAGAGCGAGCTCACTTTCAGCCGCACGCGTCCGTCACTCAATCGCTCAGCCTCCCGGATGATCGCGTAGCCGTGCCGCCGTCCGCCGGCGAGAACGGTCAGGATCGACAGTGCCGGATCTCGCAGTTGGTTCGGGCTCATGCTTCGGACAATAGTCCGTAGAGTGGAATATGACAAAGAATGGAATGACATTCGTGGACCATGGCGGCTGGTTCGGCTGGGCGGATGCGCTGTGATCGAAAGGTCCGTGCGTTCCGCCGGTCACCGTCGCTACCGTTGACCGCGTGACCTTCCCGTCCGCCCCCGCGTTCAGCACTCGTCCGACGCTGCGCGGCACCTTCGGCATGTCGGCCTCCACGCATTGGCTCGCCACGGCGACCGCGCAGTCGGTGCTCGAACGTGGTGGCAACGCATTCGACGCGGCAGTGGCCGCCGGGTTCGTGCTGCATATCGTCGAGCCGCACCTGAACGGGCCAGGCGGTGACCTCACGGGCTTGTTCCGTGCGGCGGGCGGCGAGGTTCGGGTGCTCATGGGGCAGGGGCCGGCGCCGGCCGGCGCCACGCTCGAGTACTACCGCGATGTAAGGGGCTCGCCGAGGTGCCGGGCGCTGGTGCGCTCGCCGCGGCCGTTCCAGGATCCGTGGATGCCTGGCTATGGCTGCTCGCCGAGCACGGCTCCTGGGAACTGCCAGACGTGCTCTCGTACGCGATCGACTATGCCGAGCACGGGCATCCGGTGCACCAGAACGTGGTGACGACGATCGAGCGAGTCCGGGAACACTTCGTTCAGCACTGGCCGACGTCCGCCGCGCTCTGGCTCGACGCCGAAGGCAGGGCGCCGGCCGCGGGCGCGCTGATCGTGAACCCGGTGTACGCCGGAGTGCTGCGGCGGCTGGTCGCGGCGGCCGAGCAAGCGGGGGAGCGCGGCGCAGCCCGCACCGATCGGATCTCGGCCGCGCGGCGGGAGTGGAAGACCGGCTTCGTCGCGCAGGCCGTCGAACAATTCGTGCGGCAACCCCACCGCCACAGCGACGACCGCGATCATGCCGGGGTGATGCGGGCATCCGATCTTGCGGCCTTCGATGCGGGAGACGAGGATGCCGTGACGTACGACTTCCGCGGATGGCGCGTGCACAAGACCGGGCCGTGGGGTCAGGGCCCGGTGCTGTTGCAGATGCTCGCGATTCTCGACGCCTACGGACGGCTGCACGGCCTCGATGACGAGCACCTCGACCCATCGACAGCGTTCGGCATCCATGTGATCGCGGAGGCGGAGAAGCTGGCGCTCGCCGATCGTGACGCCTGGTACGGCGATCCGGCGTTCGTCGACGTGCCGTTGCCGACGTTGCTCTCGGCGCAGTACGCGGAGTCCCGTGCAGCCCTGATCGGAGAGTCCGCCGGCGCCGAGCTGCGGCCCGGGTCACCCGGCGGCCGCCTGCCGCACCTGCCGCCCCTCGCGACCGGCGCCGGCAAAGGCGGGCTCGAGGAGTCCGATGCTGTGGTGAGCGAGACTGACGACCACACCACAGGCATCGGCGAGCCGACCGTCGACCGGCATGGTCAGACCCGCGGCGACACGTGCCACCTCGACGTGCTCGACCGATGGGGCAACATCGTCACTGTGACGCCGTCCGGCGGATGGCTGCAGTCATCCCCGACGATCCCCGGACTCGGGTTCTGCCTCGGCACCCGGTTGCAGATGGCGTGGCTCGACGAAAGCGTCCCCACGGTCCTGCGGCCCGGGGCGCGTCCGCGCACGACGCTCTCGGCGACGCTGATCACGTCACGCGCGCCGGGAGAGGATCAGCGCGTGTCGACCCTCGGCACACCCGGCGGCGACCAGCAGGATCAGTGGCAGCTGCCCGCACTGCTCCGGATGCTCGTGGGCGGCTGGAGCGCACAAGCCGCCATCGACGCTCCCATGTTTCACACCACCAGTCACATCTCCAGCTTCTGGCCGCGGGACTGGGAGCCTGCCGGCCTCGTCGTGGAGGAGCGGCTCGGGGAGAGCGTGATCGACGAGTTGCGGCGGCGCGGACACCGGGTCACCGTCTCGGGCTCGTGGACGCTGGGTCGGCTGAGCGCGGTCGGCATGGAACTGGCGACTGCCGATTCAGTGCCGTCGGGGGTTCTCTGGGCGGCCGCGAACCCTCGTGGCATGCAGGGCTACGCCGCCGGTCGCTGAACCGTACCCGCTGATCGACTTGGATCCCGGTGCCGGAGGCTCCGAGCGCCGCGCAGCGGTGTGTGGAGGCGTGGCAGGGAGCGAAGTCGGCATCGACCGGGGCCGGGCTTCGACGAGCTCGCCGCGCAGTGCCCGTACCCGTCTCGCGGCGTAGCGTCGTAGCATGCCAGACATCGAATACCGCGCTCTCGGGCCCTCCGGCCTCATCGTCTCCACGGTCGGCCTCGGCTGTAACAACTTCGGCCGTGCCGACACGCGCACCGAGACGCAGGAGGGCACCAACGCGGTGATCGACGCCGCGATCGACGCAGGCATCACATTCTTCGATACGGCGGATATCTACGGCAGGGAACCGGGGCTCAGCGAGGTGCTGATGGGCAACGCCTTGCGCGGCCGGCGCGACCGCGTCGTGGTCGCCACGAAGTTCGGCATGGACATGCGCGGCGCGAACGGCCCGGACTGGAGCGCGCGCGGCTCTCGGCGCTATGTGCGGCTCGCGGTGGAGGCATCCCTCACGCGACTGAAGACCGACTGGATCGACCTCTACCAGCTTCACGCTCCCGACCCCGTGACACCGATCGAGGAGACTCTCGACGTGCTCGACGACCTCATCGCCGAGGGCAAGGTGCGCTACATCGGGCACTCGAACCTCGCGGGCTGGCAGGTGGCCGACGCGGAGTACCAGGCCGTGCTTCACGGGCATCCGCGATTCGTCTCCGCCCAGAACGAGTACAACCTGCTGCACCGCGGTGTGGAGGGCGAGGTGCTCCCCGCGGTACGGCACTTCGGACTCGGATTCCTGCCGTTCTTTCCGCTCTACAACGGACTCTTCACGGGCAAGTTCGCCCGGACGGGTGGTCCGGACGACAGTCGCATCATGCGGCAGAGGCGGCACATCCTCGACGAGGCGCCGTGGGATGCCCTGGATGCCTACCAGAGGTTCTGCGACGAGCGCGGCGTCACGATGCTGCAGTCCACGTTCGGGTGGCTGCTCGCACAGCCCGCGCTGACGAGCGTGATCGCCGGTGCGACCACCCCGGAACAGGTGATCGCGAACGTGGGAGCCGGCGCCTGGCATCCGTCCGAGGACGATGTGGCGGCGATCGCGGAGCTGTTCCCGGCCTAGCCCCCTCGACTCCGACATGACAGATCGCGCTCTCCTGCCGAGAGCATGCCGTTCTGGCATGTTCCGGGACCGATGTCCTGTTGACGCCGCTGCCGATGTCCTGTTGACGCCTCTGCAATGCCCCGTTGACCTCGGCGTAAACTGTACTATTATGTGTGATACAGCTGGTACAGATCGGGCGTGAACGGAGGCGCGGATGATGCAGATCGCTATCGATCCGCTGTCGGACGTGCCGCTCTACCAGCAGTTGCGCGACCGCATCGTCGAGGGCATCGCCACGCGAGAACTCGAACCCGGCGCCCCGCTGGCCTCGGTTCGTCAACTCGCCGTGGAGTTCGGCATCAACCCGGCGACCGTGGCCAAGGGATACGACCTGCTGCGCGCCGAGGGACTGCTCACCACGCATCGCAGTTCCGGGTCCATCGTCGCCCCCGACGCGCTCGAAGGCTGGAACGACGACCTCGAGCAGGCCTGGCGCTCGCGTCTGCGCACTCTCGTGGCCGAGGCGATCGCCCATGGCGCACGCACCGCCGGCCTGTCCGTGCTGGTCGAGGCGGTGCTGGGCGAGTTCGAGCATCCTGGACGCCCGCGGAACGACACCGAAAGGGGCGCGTCATCGTGACGGTCTTCGCCATTGTGTTCACCATCGCCGTCACGGCGGTGATCGGCGCGCTCCTGTTGGCGATGCCGTCGATCGTGCGTCCCACGCTGCCGCTCGGCGTGAGCGTACCGACCGATCGGGTCTCCGATCCCGCGGTGCGATCGGCGGTGCGCCTCTACCGATGGTTCATCGTGATCGCGTGGCTGATCTGCATCATCGTCGGTGTGCCCGGCGCACTCGTCATCCCCGCTCTCGTCGTGGCGCTCCTGCCGCTGCTGTTCCTGGCGCTCGCGTTCGTCGCCTACGTCACGATGAGACGGCGGATCGTCACAGCCAAACGCGACGGCTCGTGGTATCAGGGCAAGCCCACGCGGCTGGTGGCGGATGCCTCGCCGCGCGCCCCCGGGCATCCGCCGACCGGCTGGCTGCTCGCCTCGCTTGCCGTGGTCTGCGCCGTCGTCGCGCTCGGCATCACGGTCTACGCGTCGTTGCCCGACACAGTGGCCGTGCACTGGGGAGCCGGCGGGCACGTCGACCGCACCGCGCCGAAGTCCGTCTGGACCGTTTTCAGCCTCCCGATCGTCGCAGGCGCACTCTCGATCGGGCTGTACGGGATGTCGTGGATCACGAGGTCGAACGGCGGGCGCCGGGTCGCGTCCGACACCCCCGAGCAGGCGACGATGCGGGCGGATGCCCAGCGGCACCTGGCGTCCACCGGTCTCGGGATCCTGTCGTTGGCTCTCACGCTCGGGCTCGGCGTCTTGGCCGCGACGTCGTGGCTCGCCCCATCGTCTCCCGGCATCATGCTCGCATCGATCGGACTGACTCTGGTGCTCACGCTCGGTGCGACCGTCGTCGTCGTCGCCACCTATGCCAGGGCCGTGTCACGTGCGAACGCCGTGGTGACGTCTGCCGCGACGGCCGGCGGAGGAGCCGTGGCAGTGAACGGATCACACGGCGTGCATCCGTCGTCGCCGAGCGCGCACCCGTCGTCGCCGAGGGCGGAGGCCCCCGATGACGATCGCTACTGGAAGCTCGGTGTGCTCTACGTCAACCGGGACGACCCGGCTACCTTCGTGCCCAAACGCTTCGGTGTGGGCTGGACCATCAACCTGGGCAGCCCTGGTGGCATCGCGTTCGGCGTCATCGCTGTCGTCGTCGTGGTGGGATCGCTGGTCGCATCCATGGTCGCCGGCGCAACGCACTGAGCTCGAAACCCCCGAACCGAATCCCGCGCAGCGAAAGGTCGTTCGTCGTGAGTTCTCCCCTCCCATCCTCTCCGTTCCCCGCGCGCGTGCCGTGGGCCTCCGTCGCGGCGTTCGTCGTGATCGCGTTCGGGCTCGCCTGGCTGATCGCGCTGCCGCTGTGGCTGAGCGGAAGGGGCCTGGCGACACCGGGCGCGACCCTCTTCATCGGTGGCATGATGTACGCGCCGGCCGCTGCAGCATTGGTCGTCGCATTCTTCATTCAACGGCCCAGACCGCGCCCGCTCCCCGAATACCTCGGCCTGTGGCCGTTGCGGCCGGCGAAACGAGTGATCGGCATGACCCTCATCGGGCTGTTCGGCAGCATTCTGCTGGTCATCGTGGGCGTTTTCGTCTCCGCGGCATTCGGCCTGGTGCACCTGGACCTCGTGCACTTCTCCGGGTTCCAGCGACTGCTCGAAGTCTCCGCCCATGGCCAATCGATCCCGCTGCCGGTCGGTCTGCTGGTGCTGATCCAACTCGTCGCGCTCCCGTTCGGAGCGCTCTTCAACGCGTTCGCGACCATAGGTGAGGAGCTCGGCTGGCGCGGCTGGCTGTTGCCCAGTCTGAGACCGCTCGGCACGTGGCCTGCGCTCGTCATCACGGGTGCCGTGTGGGGACTGTGGCATTCACCGGTCATCCTGCTCGGCTACAACTTCGCTCAGCCGAACATCATCGGCGTGCTGATGATGATCGGTGGATGCGTGTTCACCGGCATCCTGTTCGGCTGGCTGCGTCTGCGCAGCGGGTCGATCTGGCCCTCCGTCTTCGCGCATGCGGGGTTCAACGCGGCCGGCGGATTCCTCGCCCTCGTCGCCGCGGCGGGCACCACCGCGAGCCCGCTGATCGTCGGCCCGCTCGGATTCGTACCGTGGGCCGTGATGGCCGTGATTATCGTCGTGCTCGCTCTCACCGGGCAGTTCCGCAAACAACCGCATCTGAGCCGGAAGACGCCGCTCCCCGAGTGGGCGCCGCCGACCGGGGCACCCACTGCTCGCTGAGCCGGCCGCGGCGCTGATGCGTGCCTCAGGCGTGCGGATGCAGCCGTCGGTAGCGTCGGGCCAGGGCGGCAACGGCGATACCGCCGGCGATGATCGAGACGGATGACCCGAGCAGCACCGCGAGCACACCCTCGTCGCGCACTTCTGGGGCGTTCTCGAACGCGAGCTCGTTCATCAGCAGCGACACAGTGAATCCGATCCCGCCGAGCGCGGCCACCACCAGGCCGTCCACGATCCCTGTGGATTGCCGGTTGGCGCGTGGGCCGATTCGCGCTCCGATCCAATCGCCGATCGTGATGCCGACGAGTTTTCCGACCGGGAGCGCAACGAGGATGCCCCAGAACGCAGGCGACAGCTGGTCGACGGGTACGGCGGGAACCGCCACCAGCGCCGCCGAGAACGCGAACAGCGGGAGCACCAGTCCGTTCGACCACGGTTCCAATGCGTGCGCTGTTCGGCGCGCCGGCTCTCGCGACATGACGAGGCCGAGCGCGACGCCCGCGATCGTGGCGTGTACTCCTGACGCGTGCACGAGCATCCAGGTCAGGATGCCCACGAGCACCATCAGTACCGCCACCGGGCGTCTCAGGCGGCCTCGGAGCAGCCGGCTCAAGAGACCGAACGCGACGATGCACACGACGGCGAGTCCGAGGTCGGCGAGGTTGGGGTCGGATGTGAAGAACACGGCGATGATCACGATCGCGATCAGGTCGTCGAGCACGGCGAGCGCGAGCAGAAAGACCCGGATGCGACGGGGAAGTCCGCGCCCGAAGACCGCGAGCACTCCGAGAGCGAACGCGATGTCGGTCGCCGTCGGCACCGGCCATCCGGCCTCGTATCCGCTGCCAGCGGTGAACGCGAGGTACACGAGGGCCGGCGCTATCACGCCGAAGACGGCCGCGATGGCCGGATGCAACGCCTTCTGCCACGAGCTCAACTCGCCGACGGTCAGCTCGTGCCGCAGCTCGATCGCGACGATGAAGAAGAACACGGCGAGCAGACCGTCGCTGATCCATCCGCCGACGCTCAGGTCGAGATGCAACGAAGCCGGTCCGAATGAAGCGGTTTTCACCTCCTGCAGCACCGGGCCGAACGCCGTGTTGGCGAGCACGAGCCCGAGCACGGCGGCGCCGAGCAGCATGCCTGCTGCGGCACGCTCCGACCGGATCAGGCTCATGCCGCGCTGATCGGCGTGACGAGGCAGAACACGTGGCCGTCCGGATCGTGCAGCACCGTCTGACGTTCGCCCCACGGCTCGTCGTTCGGACCGTGCACGACCCGCGATCCCGCAGCCACCGCGGCGGCGGTCGCCGCGTCGACGTCGTCGACGGCGAACGTCGCCGCCACGCCGAACTCGGACGGCGCCGGGGTGCGCTTGTGCAGCATGAGCTCGACGTCGCCCCCGCTGAGCCGTGCGACCTCGTCGTTCGACCAGAGCCGCGACAGCCCGAGGGCGTGCTCGTACACGGCCAGCGATCGCTGAAGATCCGACACCGACACGATGATGCGCCGCACGGTCGTTCCAGGCTGCACAGTCGTCCCAAGCTGAGCAGTCGTCCCGTCAAGAGCAGTGGTCACACGAATAGCGTAGGGGGCGCCGGCGGGTTGGCCGCAGCCGGAACGACGACAGGAGAGCCGATGACCTACGCGCAGTCGCGACTGGACACGTTCGCGGATGCCATGGCATCCGTTCTCGACAAGTGCGTCTGGTCGCAGACCATGACTCACGAGACGCTCGTGCCCTACCTCATCGAGGAGACATACGAACTCGTGGACGCGATCGAGGCGGGAACCACTGATGAGATCGTCGAGGAACTCGGCGACGTGCTGTGGCAGGTGGCTTTCCACTCCGAGATCGCGTCGCGAGCGGCCGGCGAGCGGTTCGACATTCAGGATGTCGCAGCTCATGTCACCGAGAAGATGGTGCGACGGCATCCCCACGTGTTCGGCGACGAGGTGGCGGAGACCCCCGAGGAGGTGCTCCGGCTCTGGACCGCGGCGAAGGCGGCGGAGAAGCGTCAGCGCGACAGTGTGCTCGACGGCATCCCGCAGGGGATGCCCGCCCTCGCGCTGGCGGACAAGGTGATCGGCCGTGCCGCCGGGATCGGCGTCGAGGTGGTGGCCGCGACCGACGAGGCGATGAAGGGCATCGACGATGAGCCGGGGCTCGGGGATCTGCTCCTCGGCGTAGCTGCCGCAGCCCGCGCCCGTGGACTCGATGGGGAGCGCGCCCTCCGCATGGCGATCAGGTCGCTGCAGGACGACATCCGCGCCGCCGAGCGTTCAGCCCGCTGAGCGAGTCGTGCCCTGTCAGAGCACGAACGACGGCAGCATGGGCCCGCCCTCCGAGCCGCCGCTCTGCAGAGCTTCCTTCCCGAGTCATGAACGGCGCGAGGCGCCGAGGGCCCTGAAAGAATGGATGCCATGGCCCAACCCGTGAACCCGCCGCGCGGCATGCGCGACTTCCTCCCCGCCGACAAGGCGCGCCGCGAACACGCGCTGGGGGTCATCCGTTCCAGTTACGCCGCACAAGGCTTCGACGAGATCGAGACGCCCGTCATGGAGGATTCCACGCGACTGCACTCGGGACTCGGCGGCGACAACGAGAAGCTTGCGTTCGGCATCCTGCGACGTGGTCTCACGGCCGAGGCCGTGGTCGAGCTTGCCACCGTGGGCGACCTCGACGCGCTCACCGACCTCGGGCTGCGGTTCGACCTCACCGTGCCGCTCGCCCGGTTCTATGCCAGCCACCGGGCGGCGCTGCCGAGCGTCTTCAAGGCCATCCAGATCGCACCGGTGTGGCGGGCCGAACGCCCCCAGAAGGGCAGGTACCGGCAGTTCGTGCAGTGCGACATCGACATCATCGGCGAGCAGAGCGTGATCGCCGAGATCGAGCTGATCACGGCGACGATCGCCACGCTCGACGCGCTCGGGCTCACCGGATTCGCCATCCGCATCAACCACCGTGCCATCCTGCGCGGGCTGATCGCGTCGTGGGGCGTTGCAGAGGCCGACTACGAGCGCGCCATGATCACGATCGACAAGGAGGACAAGATCGGCGTCGACGGCGTGGTCGCCGAGCTGGTCGGCCTCGGTCTGGTGCCGGCATCGGCGTCGGACGCGGTCGCCGAAAGCCTCTCAGGTCTCCCGGACGACGGCTGGAACCTCGATCGTGGCGTGGTGCCGCCGCCCGCCTGGCTCGACACGGATTCCTACCGCGGACTGCATGAGATCCGCGACGCGGTCGCCGCCCTCTCGCCCGGCACGCCGTTGGTCTTCTCGCACAACCTGGTGCGCGGTATGGGCTATTACACGGGCGCGATCTTCGAGATCCAGCACCCCGAGTTCGGGTACTCACTGGGCGGGGGAGGTCGCTACGACGGGATGATAGGCCGATTCCTCGGCACCGACGTGCCGGCGGTGGGCTTCTCGCTGGGGTTCGAGCGCATTGTCGACCTCGTGGCCGTGCCGGAGCAGAACGCGGGCGATGCGGTGGTGCTCGTCTACGATCGCGACGTCGACGCGCGGACACTCTTCGGGCTCAAGGCGCAACTGGTCGGCTCCGGCGCCCGAGTGCGTGTGGAGCGCCGCGTGAAGAACCTCAAACCGCTGCTGGCCCGGTTGGCGGATGCCGGCTACTCACGATTCGCCCCCGTCACCCTCGCGACGACCGAGGCCGCCGACCTGCAGTTCCGCGACCTCGTCTGAGTCCCGCCGGTTGGGCGTCCCGCTGGTCGAGCGTCCCGCTGGTTGAGCCTCCCGCTGGTTGAGCCTCCCGCTGGTTGAGCCTCCCGCCGGTTGAGCCTCCCGCCGGTTGAGCCTCCCGCTGGTTGAGTCTGTCGAAACCAGGAGTCCGTTGGTTTCGGCAAGCTCTCTCGGTGTTTCCTATCCGCGCAGCCCGCCCAGAGTCTCCCGCACGCGCTCGAACACCGAGCGACCGACCATGACGCCATTGTTCCGCAGTGCGAGCACTGCACCGCCAACGGCGCCGTCGGTCACGGAACGCACTTCAGTCACCCCGAAGAGTCCCTCGACGGGCAGCCCGAGCGCCCCGAGCACTCCTCCGCCGCACACGACGGGTCCGCGTACGGCGGCCGTGTCGATCGCAGCGAGCGTCGTGTGCAGGGCGGCACGGGCATCCGTCACGATCCGTGTCGCCACCTCGTCGTCGCCTGCGCGGAACACGAGCGGCGCGAACCCCGCGAGCTCGATCGGCCGCAGCGCGTACACGGCGTCCAGAAGCAGTCGAAGCGACTCCGGTCGACCGTCGTAGCCGGGCGTGTTCGACGCGTCAGCAGGCACATTCAGCACCCCCAATAGTAGGGGAGTCAGAGATGTATCAGGACCGCGTCCGTCCAGCTGCGCGGCGACCGAGCGAACCACCTGCTGGCCCAGCCAGAACCCGGAGCCGTCGTCGCCCAGCAGCCACCCCAGCCCGTCCGCCGAGAGCTCCTGCTGTCCGGCCCGTACGCGGATCGCGGCCGCGCCCGTGCCGGCGACGACGGCGTACCCGTCCGGCTCCCAGGCGCCGGAGCAGAACGTCGCCAGCAGGTCGGACTCCAGCACCACACGGCCCCGTACATCCACGGCGTTCAGCGCCGTGGTGATCCAGTCCGTGGAGACGTAGGTGCGCGACCCGGCCATGGCCAGCACGGCGGTGTCGTCGATGCCGGGCACGGCCGCCTGTGCCAGCGCTGACCGCACGGCGGCCACCACTTCTCGTGCGGCGTGTTCGGTGCCCGACGAGATCGGATTCCCCGATCCCGCAGCGCCGTAGCCGAGGCATTCGCCTGTGGTCGTGAGAACCACCGCACGGGTGGAGGTGCCGCCTGCGTCGACGGCCAAGAGATTTCCCATTGGTTGCATTTCGATTTCGGAACTTGATAAGCGGGCCAGATGTCCTGATAATACTTTTCAGCCAACCCCCGACGAAGTGAGACGGATTTTCACATGACAACTTCCCCCGGAGTCACCGGCGACCAGGGTGCCGTCCCGGCCGCCGCGGGCCCGGGAGTCGGCATGCGCATCCAGTCTCGCCTTCCCCAGATGTCGCAGGCAATGGCGAAGATCGCCGCTCTGCTGCTGGAGTCTCCGGATGCCCCGTTGCGGCTCTCGATCACCGAGCTCGCCGAATCGGCGGGTACCTCGCCCGCCACGGTGACACGGTTCTGCCGCACCATCGGGTTCTCCGGCTACGTGCCGCTGCGCGTCGCCGTCGCATCGGATGTCGGCCGTGAGCGCGCGCGCGAGACCTGGAGCGAAGACATCGGCAGGGCGTTCGGCCCGGACGACTCGCCCACGCAGGTGATGAGCACGCTGCTGACCGCGCACATGCGCTCGCTGCACGAGACCGCCGAACTGATCGACCTCGCCCGCCTGCAGCGCGTCGCCACCCGCATCGCAGCCAGCCACCACGTCGACCTCTACGGCATCGGCGGAAGCGCGGTCATGGCCGAGGAGATGCAGTCCAGGCTCTATCGCATCGGCATCGACTCGCACTACTGGCCGGAGGTGCACTCCGGACTGACGAGCGCGGCGCTGCAAGACGAGCACTCCGTCGCGATCGGCATCTCGAACACCGGTCTCACCGAAGAGACCATCCAGATGCTCGAGTGCGCCAAGTCGACCGGCGCGCTCACGATCGCCATCACGAATTCTCCGGACTCCCCCCTGGCCCAGTTGGCCCACGAACACATCGTCACGCTTGCGCACGAGCAGTTCCTGCAGCCCGACGACCTTTCGGCCAAGCACTCCCAGCTGTTCGTGCTCGACCTGCTCTACCTGCTCGTCGCGCAGCGCAACTTCGGACGCACGACGACCACGCTGGCGGCGTCCGCGCTGGCGGTGTCCCCCCATCGCCGCTCGGCACGGGGGCGCAGGCCGCGTGACCTGGAGAAGTCCGGCCTCACCACCTCCGAACGCCGCGAGGACTCACACGACAAGGAGCACGCATGACCCGCCTCTTCGACGACTTCCGACACGAGGCCGACACGCGCATCGCCGCGTTGACGGCCGAGGCGGATGCCGGCGCCCTCGACCCCGCGATCGACCTGCTGGTCGAGGCGGTGGCGGCCGGCGGCGTGCTCCAGGCCTTCGGCACGGGGCATTCGGAGGCGTTCGCGATGGAGATCGCGGGCCGGGCGGGCGGACTCATCCCGACGAACCGCATCGCTCTGCGCGACGTCGTGCTGCGCGGTTCGCGCGAGGTGGAGATCCTGAGTGGGAGCAGCCTGGAACGCGATCCGGCAATCGTCGAGGAACTCTTCGAACTGACACCGGTGGGGGAGCACGACGTCTTCCTCATCGCGTCGAACTCCGGAGTGAACGGCTCCATCGTCGGGATGGCGTTGAAGGCGAAGGAGACCGGCCACAAGCTGATCGCCGTCACCAGCCTGCAGCACACAGACGCGGTCGAGCCCAAGCACCCGAGCGGCAAGAAGCTGCGCGACATCGCGGATGTCGTCATCGACAACAAGGCTCCTTACGGCGACGCCACGCTCGAGCTGTCCGGCGGCATCAAGGCGGGCGCGATCTCGTCGATCACGGCGGCGTTCATCGCTCAGCTGCTCACCATCGCCGTCGCCGAACGTATCGCCGAATCCGGGCAGACCCCGCCCGTCTACATCTCGGCGAACATCCCGGGCGGGGACGAGCACAACCAGGCATTGGAGGACCTCTATCGAGACCGAATCAGCCGGACCGCCTAGCAGCCCGACGATCCGGTCGTACCTGACGCACCACCTACACATTCGAGAACACGGAAAGGCAACATACCTACCATGACCACAGAAAACAGAGGACTGGACCGGCGCATGTTCCTGCGCGGCGCGCTTGCCGCCGCGGTCGCCGTCCCGATCACTGTCTCGCTCGCGTCCTGCTCCAGCAGCGGTGGCAGTGGCGGTGGCAGCACGGGCGCGGCGTCGTCGTCGAACCCGTTCGGCATCAAGGAGAGCTCGAGCATCGAAGCCGTGATCTTCAACGGCGGCTACGGCTACGACTACGTCACCTTCGCGGCGAACCTCGTCGACAAGAAGTGGAAGACGAAGTCGAAGGTCACCCCGCAGACGAACATCGCGCAGTCGCTGCAGCCTCGCTTCGTCGGTGGCACCCCGCCGGACCTGATCGACAACTCGGGTGCGAACCAGATCGGCTTCAACACGATCCTGAAGAGCCTCGAGACCCTCGATGACGTGTTCGCTGCGAACAACTACGAGGGCAAGAAGATCTCCGACACGCTGTACCCGAACGTGAAGACGCCGGGTACGTTCAGCAACAAGTTCGTCGCGATGAACTACGTGATGACCGTGTACGCCATCTGGTACTCGGCCACCCTGTTCGAGGAGAACGGCTGGACCCCGCCGAAGACGTGGGACGAGGCCACCGAGCTGGGCGCCAAGGCGAAGGCGAAGGGCAAGTACCTCTTCGTCTGGGGCAAGGAGGCTGCGACCTACTGGCTGACGCTCGCTCTGGACTCGGCCATCAAGGAGGGCGGCATGGACGTGCTGAACTCGGTCAACAACCTGGAGAAGAACGCCTGGTCGCAGAAGCCGATCCAGGATGTCTTCAACGCGCTGGGTAAGATCGTCTCGCTGGGCTACTTCATCCCCGGTGGCGCCGGAACGCAGTTCACGGCGGCGCAGGCGAAGTGGAGCAACGACCAGCAGGCCATCCTGTACGCATCCGGCGGCTGGATCGAGAACGAGATGAAGAAGGCGACCGCGCCGAACTTCAAGATGACGGGTGCTCCGGCCCCGACGGTGACGTCGAGCCCGAAGATGCCGTACGAGGCGCTGCGCGCCGCGGCCGGCGAGCCGTACATCGTTCCCTCGCAGGGCAAGAACGTCGCGGGCGGCAAGGAGATCATGCGTGCCATGCTCTCCAAGGACGCTGCGACGAACTTCTCCAAGACGCGTCTCGCCCCGACCATCGTCAAGGGTCTCGTTCCCTCTGACGGCTTCGGTTCGACCGCGCTCGTGTCCCAGACCAAGATGCTCGACGCCGCAGGCTCGAACATCTTCGACTGGGAGTTCGCCAGCCTGTACGGTCTCAACACCGATCAGCTCGTGATCTGGAACTCGTTCCTGTCCGGGCAGGCCACCGTTGCGCAGCTGACACAGCAGATGCAGGCGATCTCGGACAAGGCCGCGGCATCCAAGTGACAACACCTGACAGCACCACGACGACCGGGGGGCGGATCGCTCCGCCCCCCGGGCGGCGCCGCGCGAAGAAGTGGACCTTCGACAAGGTCAGCTTCATGGCGGTGTTCCTGATTCTTCCCCTGGCGATCTTCCTGATCTTCGTGATCCTGCCGTTCGTTCAGGCGCTGTACTACTCGCTCACTGACTGGGGCGGGTTCTCGCCGACGATGAATTTCATCGGCTTCACGAACTTCGTCAACCTCGCGCAGGACTCGACGTTCATGCACGCGGTGCTGAACTGCGTTCTGCTCGGCATCGTGGTTCCGTTCGTCACGATCGCGGTGGCGCTCATCATCGCCAGCGTGGTCACCGTCGCCGGTCCGAGCAAGGGACAGATCCGCGGTGTCAAGGGCGCCGGCTTCTACCGCACCATCTCGTTCTTCCCGTACTGCATCCCCGCCATCGTGATCGGCCTGATCTGGGCGGAGGTGTACGACCCTAGCGCCGGCCTGCTGAACGGATTCCTGACCGCGATCGGTCTGCACGGTTTCACCAACTTCGCCTGGCTCGGCGAGATCGCCACGGCGCTACCCGCATCGATGTTCGTCATCATCTGGGGCTTCATCGGCTTCTACACCGTGTTGTTCGTTGCCGCGATCAAGGCCGTCCCTGCCGAGATCTACGAGGCGGTACGGCTGGATGGCGCAAGCCGTTTCCGCACCGCGATCTCGATCACGATCCCTTCGATCCGCGACAACATCCAGACCGCGTACATCTACTTGGGGATCGCCGCCCTCGATTCGTTCGTCTACATGTCGGCACTGTTCCCGAACGCCGGCGGTCCGGCCAACACGACGCTGGTAATCAGCCAAGATCTGTTCAACACGGCATTCCGCAAGGGCCAGTTCGGCTACGCGACCGCCATGGGTGTGGTACTGGCTGCGATCACGCTGCTGTTCGCGGCGATCGTGTTCTTCATCGTTCGATTGACCAAGGGCCGGGAAGAGAAGGGCCGAGCATGACCGCCACAGCCTCGAACGTGAAGGCGGGTACGTCGGGCCTCAAACCCGCTCGCAACAGGACGAAGCTCACCGGCGGCGACATCGCCGTCGGCACCACCTCGCACATCCTGCTGATCGCCTGGTCGCTGATCGTGGGCATCCCGCTGCTTTGGGTGTTCATGTCGTCGTTCAAGACGACGAAGCAGATCCTCGACAGCCCGTTCAGCCTGCCGCAGAAGCTCGACTTCACGAACTACGTCAACGCGTGGAACGGCTCGGGCATCGGCAGCTACTTCGCCAACACCCTGATCGTGGTCGTCAGCGCACTGATCATCGTCATGATCCTGGGCGCCATGTGCGCCTACGTGCTCGCACGGTTCAAGTTCTTCGGCGCGCGGGCGATCTACTACCTGATGCTCGCCGGTCTCACGTTCCCACCATTCCTGGCGATCGTGCCGCTGTTCAAGATCCTGCAGGGCATCGGCCTGCTGAACACTCTGCCGGGTCTGATCCTCACCTACGTAGCCTTCGCGCTGCCGTTCACGGTGTTCTTCCTGTACTCCTTCTTCCAGGGACTGCCGGATGAGATCTACGAGGCCGCGCAGGTCGACGGAGCCAGCGAGTGGCGCACCTTCTTCCAGGTGATGCTGCCAATGGCCACCCCGGGCATGGCAGCGGTCGCGATCTTCAACTTCCTCGGCCTGTGGAACCAGTTCCTCCTGCCGGTGGCGTTGAACTCGAACCAGAGCAACTACGTGCTCACCCAGGGCATGGCCCAGTTCGCCTCCCAGGCCGGCTACTCCGTCGACTTCGGTGCGCTGTATGCAGCCGTCGTCATCACCGTCATCCCCGTGCTCATCGTGTACGTCTTCTTCCAGCGCCAGCTGCAGGGGTCGGTGTCGCAGGGCACCAGCAAGTAGCAGTCAACGCAACGCTAAGCAGCGGTCAGCCGTCGGATGGCGGCCGGCCGCTGCTTCGCGTTTCACACCACTCATCGCTTGCGAGGGCGGGATGATCCGGCGACTGGAGATGCTGGAGGTCTCGGTAGACCGCGCTTACCCTTTGGACATATAGCACCGTGATGATGACGCCTGGACAGAAAGCGATCACGCAGGCGAGAGTTATCAGACTAAAAACTGCTCCGACTACGTCGTAGAGCACCGGATTGGCGGCACTGGGACGCAGAGGCCCAATAAGCTCCGACGTCGCCTGCGCGACGAGAGCAGAGCACCAGGAGATCAGAGCCCACCAGCGGAACCCTCTCCGTTTCACGGTCCAGCCAGCTCGCGCGATGGCACGGTATTTCTGAACCCACTCGACTGCGGCCATGACGAGCCCGCCGAACGCGACGCTAAGGACCGTCAACATCCCGCCGAGCAGTATCCAGCGCGCGCTCGTAACCGGAAGGTTGAGGAGGAACGAGACGATGAGCACCGCCAGAAGGAGCAAGAAGAGGAGTGCTGTGGCGGACTGGATCCTGTTGCTGAGCTTGACCGTACGGTTTCGAACCCAGGCCCAGGCATTGTGGATGTTGTAGCCGGTGAAGGCGAGCAGGAGAATCCCGCCGATCCAATGGGATTCTTGGGTGCTGAAATGGAGATGCTGCGTACCAACGGTGAGCGCTTCAGTCCGCTGGCCGAAGACTCCTGAGAGGTCGAGGTACAGGAACGAGCCGACGAACACGACAAGGACGACGCTCGACGTGATTCCTTTTCGTGTCCACTGCCGGACAGCACCGAACCTGGTGGTGAGGAACGCCTTGAATAGTCCAAACGTGGCGGTTACCAGCGCCGCCAACAAGCTGATCATCGCGGTGCCACCAGCGATACCGGCCCAATCTGTCGAAGAGCCGTTCGGAGACCCGGCGACGGTGAAACCCGCGACGAGTACGCCGAGTAACGCGCCCCCGATCGTGGCTCCGGCAAGGTGCTTGCCATGGACCCTCACGAGGAACGGAACCGTATGGGGCAGAAACCAGATCAAGCCGCAGAGTGAGAACTCCAAAGCGTTGGCCGTTCGTAGGGCGCTCCACAGATAGCTGGCGATCGCAAAGTTCGAGATACGAGCTACGAGGCGTACCTGACGTCTCAGCGCCGTCACTTCGAGTTGAACCCGTCTTGCTTGAAGTTCAGCGCTGAGGCGAGCCCGGTCCTCCGCGTTTGTCATCACACTTACGGCAGCGAGGATCGTCGTCTCTCGGTCGTAATCACCCCAGACCGGTCTCGGCTTGTGTCCGAGAAGCCGTCGGGCAGCGATGTGATCGACCTGGGGCAGTGCCCGGTAATCGGCGAATCGTCGGCTGATCTCCGCTTCGCCAGCCGCATAGAGTTTCCGATCCCACTGCGCAGGCCAGAGGGATGTGGCTCCAACCGTCAGCGTCAGCGTTAGAAACAGCAAGGCCGTGATGAAAATGGGCCATAGCATCCACGACAAGATCTCCATGCGCCGCACGGTATTGCCGACCACTGACGGTCTCGTCAGATAGGCGACGCAGCCGCTGGCCCACTTCTTCGGTCCTCGGCGCAGATCACGCTGATGTCGTTGGAGCCACTGACGATCGCCGGCCAGGCTCGGCGCCTACCGCAAGGTCGCACCTACGGGGAGCTGCAAAAGGCGCATTCTGCAACTCTTCGGGGTGCGAGTCTTGGCGCACAACCGTGGTCGACGGAGCCCGCCGTAGACTGAGCGGCGGACGTTCGTCCCCATCACCCCTTTCTGAAACAAGGAGACCGTTGTGGCTTTGATCGAGGCTGTAGGCGCTCGCGAGATTCTGGACTCCCGCGGCAACCCGACCGTCGAGGTCGAGGTCCTTCTCGAAGACGGCACGGTGTCGCGTGCGGCGGTGCCCTCCGGTGCGTCCACGGGAGCCTTCGAGGCGTACGAGCTTCGTGACGGCGACAAGTCGCGATACGGCGGCAAGGGCGTGGAGAAGGCCGTCGACGCGGTGCTCGATGAACTGGGGCCGGCGATCGAGGGATTCGAGGCATCCGATCAGCGTGCCGTCGACGCGGCACTCATCGAGGTGGACGGCACAGAGAACAAGAGCCGAGTCGGAGCCAACGCCACATTGGGTGTGAGCCTCGCCGTAGCGCGTGCCGCGGCCGACGCCGCCGACCTGCCGCTGTTCCGTTACGTGGGCGGCCCGAACGCGCATGTCCTCCCGGTGCCCCTCTTCAACGTCATCAACGGCGGCGAGCACGCCGACAACGGCATCGACATGCAGGAGTTCTTCCTCGCTCCGATCGGCGCGTCCACGTTCCGCGAGGCACTTCGCTGGGGTGCCGAGACCTACCACGTGCTCAAGTCGGAGCTCAAGGCCGCCGGATTCAGCACAGGCCTCGGCGACGAAGGCGGCTTCGCGCCCGACCTGCCGAGCAACCGCGAAGGCCTCGACTTTCTGGTCAAGGCGATCGAGAAGGCGGGCTTCACCCCGGGCAGTGACATCGCTCTCGGACTGGATGCCGCCGCCACCGAGTTCTTCGACGACGGCGTGTACACGCTCGACAAGAAGGAGTGGTCGGCACCCGAGCTCATCGACTACTACTCCGACCTCGTCGACTCGTACCCGATCGTGACGATCGAGGACGGGCTCGCCGAAGACGACTGGGAGAACTGGGAGCTGCTCACCGAGAAGCTCGGTCAGAAGATCCAGCTCGTCGGCGACGACCTGTTCGTCACCAACCCGAAGCGCCTGGCGAAGGGCATCGAGCTCGGAGTCGCCAATTCGCTGCTGGTCAAGGTCAACCAGATCGGCACTCTCACGGAGACGCTCGACGCAGTCGCGCTCGCCCACCGCTCCGGCTACACGACGATGTTCTCGCACCGCTCCGGTGAGACCGAGGACACCACCATCGCCGACCTCGTCGTCGCGGTGAACTCCGGCCAGATCAAGAGCGGTGCCCCGGCCCGTAGCGAGCGCGTCGCCAAGTACAACCAACTGCTGCGCATCGAGGAGGAGCTCGACACGGCCGCCGTCTACGCCGGTCGCAGCGCCTTCCCGCGCTTCACGGCGTAGCTCACGGCGTTCGAGGCGGGTGTGCGACAGACTGGACGCATGCCCGCCTCGAACGTTCGCGTCTCCGCGAAGTGGTTGCGCGGCATCCGTTTCTCGTGGTTCAGTCTCGTGATGCTGGGCCTCGTCGTACTGGGCGTGCTGGTCGTGGCACCCACGCTGCACCTCTACGTCGACCAGCAGCACCAGATCGCCAGGCTCGAGCAGGGCAACGCGGACACGGCGAAGAACGTGACCGACCTGAACAAACAGATCGCGGACTGGAGCGATCCCGACTACATCAAGGCGCAGGCCAGGCAGCGGCTGCTCTTCGTGATGCCGGGGGAGACCAGCTACCTTGTGATCGACGATCGGCCGCCGACCCCGAAGAAAGATGATGCGCCGGTGAGTTCGAGCATCCAGGCGACCAAGTCGGACTGGCTCAAGGCCATCGCCGGATCGTTTCTGACGGCCGGGCTGACCGACCGGTCCGCCGCGCAGCTCACCCGATGACCTCCCGAGAATGATTCGATGACAACACCCCCGTTCGACGCGGTGTCACAGCGTGACATCGAGATCGTCTCCGCGCAGCTGGGACGTCCTGCCCGCGGCGTGATCGGCGTCGCGGCGCGCTGTGCGTGCGGTGCCCCGACCGTTGTGGCCACCGCGCCACGGCTGCCCGACGGTTCGCCGTTTCCCACGCTCTACTACCTGAGTCATCCGGCGGCGACGGCTGCGATGTCGAGGCTGGAGGCATCAGGAGTCATGACCGAATTCGGTCGCTTGCTGGAAGATGACGAAGAGTTGCGGGCCGCCTACGAGCGGGCTCACGTCGCTTATCTCGCAGACCGCGACCGCGTCGAGCACGTCGAGGAGATCGCGGGCTTCTCGGCCGGCGGCATGCCCGCCCGCGTCAAATGCCTGCACGCGCTTGCGGCGCACGCACTGGCGGCAGGACCGGGCCTGAACCCGATCGGCGATCTCGCCCTGTCGCGTGGTGATTGGTCGCCGGATGTCTGCGAATGTGCCGACTACCCCGTGCGGTAGATTGGATTCATACTTTTCGTTTCAAGGAGACGCTGTACTGTGCCCAAAATCCTGATCGTCGGCGGCGGTTACGCCGGTTTCTACACGGCCTGGAAACTCGAGAAGTGGCTGCGCAAGGGCGAGGCCGAGGTCACACTTGTCGACCCACTGCCTTACATGACCTACCAGCCCTTCCTTCCCGAGGTTGCAGCGGGTGAGATCGAGCCGCGGCACGCGGTCGTCTCCCACCGTCGTCACCTGAAGAAGACGAATGTGATCACGGCGAAGGTCACGTACGTGAACCATGCCGAGAAGAAGGCGACGATCACGCCGGCCATCGGTGAGCCGTGGGAGTTCGAGTACGACCAGGTCGTGGTCACCGCCGGTGCCGTGAGCCGCACGTTCCCGATCCCGGGCGTGGCCGACCAGGCCATCGGACTGAAGAACATCGAGGAGGCGGTCGCGATCCGCGATCGCATCCTCGGCAACTTCGACAAGGCCTCCGCGCTCCCCGCCGGGCCGGAGCGGGAGCGACTGCTCACGTTCGTCGTCGTCGGCGGTGGGTTCGCCGGCATCGAGGCGTTCGCCGAGATGAGGGCGTTCGCGAGCGCGCTGCTCAAGCAGTATCCGCAGATCACGTTCGAGGAGACCCACTTCCACCTCATCGAGGCGATGGGGCGGATCATGCCGGAGGTCTCGCTGCCGACGAGCCACTGGGTGATCAAGAACCTGGCCGAGCGCGGTGCGCAGATCCACCTCGAGACCCAGCTCTCGAGCGCGGTCGACGGTCACATCGAGTTGTCAACGGGCGAGAGCTTCGACTCCGACCTGATCGTGTGGACTGCTGGTGTCATGGCGAACCCGCAGATCGTGCGGCACACCGACCTGCCGATCGAGGAACGCGGACGCCTTCGGGTGCGCGCCGACCTGCGTATCGGTACGGATGACGAGGCCGTCGCGGACGCCTGGGGCTGCGGCGATGTGGCCGCCGTTCCCGACCTGACGGGCTTCGGCGTCGGCGGCTACTGCGTGCCGAACGCCCAGCACGCCGTGCGCCAGGCGAAGCTGCTCGCGAAGAACATCGTCGCCACGCTGCGCGGTGAGGGCGTCCGGGACTACTTCCACAAGCCGATGGGCGCGGTCGCCGGGCTCGGTCTCGGCATCGGCGTGTACCAGTACAAGAACCTGGCCATCAAGGGTCTCATCGCATGGTTCATGCACCGGGGATACCACGGCCTGGCGATGCCGAGCTGGGAGCGCAAGTGGCGCGTGCTGGGCGACTGGTGGCTGGACTTCTGGCTCGGTCGCGACAATGTGTCGCTGGCCGCGGTGCAGAACCCGCGCGGTGTCTTCGAGGAGTTCGCGTCGCGTCCGAAGCCTGCGGTGGAGGCCTCAGCGCCGAAGCCCGACGCGGCACCGGCGGGTGACAAGAAGCCGGCGACCAAGAAGGAACCGGCGAAGGCATCCGTCGCCGGCTGAGCGACGGCCCCTCGCCGGCTACCCGTGCATCGTCGAGCCACCCCGGACCCACGCGATTCCGGGGTGTCTTGACGACGATGTGCGCCTTCGACGCATGCCGCCGAAGGGAGAGCGGATGCGTGTCGGCTAGCCTGCGTTTAGTCGCGGGTGAGCCGCGCCCCCGTAGCCCAATAGGCAGAGGCAGGCGACTTAAAATCGCTTCAGTCTGGGTTCGAGTCCCAGCGGGGGCACGATTGAGGTCGGCATTCCTAATCCCGCAGGTACCCGCAGAGCACGGGCACGTGCCATCCGATGGTCTCTTTGAGGGTGATGGTTTTGAGGTCGGGGGCGTCGGAGCAGGCGTCTTGGGCGGCGGGGATCTGCTGTGACCAGCTCGGTCCGGATGAGCGTCGTGTCCAGGTGGGGACGTAGTTCGCGGTCAGGCAGGCGGCGATGCACCCGATCGTCACCACACCGGTCACGAAGCGAAGCCGGTGCCGGCCCGATCGTCGGGGGCGTGCCTTGCGGGTGGATGGGAGCTGCCCTGGGCGGAGTAACGCGTCGGCGGCGATGAGGGCGACGGCGAGCAGCAGCATGCCGGGGACGACGCCGTATCTGGTCAGCCAGACGTGCACCAGCTGGCTGTGCGTCATGGTCGCGTAGTCGTAGAACGGTGCGGGATTGTCTACGACGGATGCCGTCCAGATCACGACGGAGAGGGTTGCGGCGGCGACGATGGCGAGGCGTTGCCGCGGGCCGGTGTGGCGCCAGGCGATGATGACGAGCCCGAGCAGCAGCGCGAGGATGACCACGGCGAGGAGCAGTCCTCCGCCTGCTACGAATGGTCCGACCAGATTCTGCGGCATGAGGTCGGGCACGATCGTGTTGATCAGGTAGCCGTCGGCGATCGATAGTGGTGAGTCCTGGGCTGCGGAGGGCAGGCTGCGTGGCGCCAGGAGGGTGACCGCGAGTTGGGTGGTGATTCCGATCGCGGGCCCGGTGACGAGCATCCACCCGTGTCGTCGGCGTGCTGCGGGGATCAGCAGGGGGAGGAGGAAGACGGCTTGGATCTCGCTGAGCGCGGCGGCTGCGCCGAGCAGGCTCATCGCTACGGCGCCGCGTCGGGTGCGTGGTGAGAACAGCAGCAGCCAGAACAGCATCCACATGAGGAGGGAGTGCAGGTTCGTCGGAGTGCACAGCACGTCGCGGGGTCCGAGCGGGATCAGCACGACGACGGAGGCGAGAATCACGCGGACGGTCCTGCTGGTCAGCACGTCGCGGGAGGCGATGAAGACCACGCAGGCGATGATGCCGGTGACCAGGCAGGCGCCGGCGGTCATCCCGAGCGCCCAATCGGCTGCCGGGAGCCACTGCACCACCGCTCCGGCGATCAGGCGCGGCATGAACTGCAGGTAGCCGGCATACGGGAGGAACGTCGCGCCGAAGAGTCCATGCTGTTCGGCACCGAAAAGGAACAGCCTGCCGTCTTCGGCCCAGAGAGTGTCGTGTGCCACCGGGGGCAGACGGAACCACACCAGCAGCGCTGCGCAGAGCGCCGCAGCAGGGAACCCGAGAAGGCACAGCAGTGTGCGGTGCCGAAGACGATGGTGGGGTGTCTCGGGCGGGCTCTCACTCACGCGAGTCGGCACACCGACACTCCGCGGAACGAGAACCGTCATGAACCCATCGCACCCGCACCACGCACAGGAACGATCAAGAGTCCGCGACTCGATGAGGGCTCCCAGCGCTCTCGTCACCGGTTCTCACGTGATGCATATGCGTGAGCGGCGCCGAGCCTGACGGCGGAGCCGCCCGCGCCCGACCATCGAGCGGTGCGAATGAGCGTCGTTCGTCCAGTAGGTTAGGTATGCCTAAGTTTCTACGTCGGAAGAGAGTGTGCGTGACCACAGGGACCGTCATTGCGATGGGCATCATCGCGGGTGGGACGATCTTCATCGGTCTACCGATCGGACGACTTCCGGCCCGTGGCGCAGGCTTGCGGGCGCTCCTCAACGCCATCACGATCGGAGTCCTGCTCTTCCTGCTCTGGGACGTGCTCGCGCACGCTGTCGACCCGGTGGATGCCGCGCTCACGGCCGCGTCGGGCGGCCGGTCCTGGTGGCCGTTCGTCGGGCTTGCCGCGCTGTTGTTCGCCGGACTCGCCGTCGGCCTTCTCGGCCTCGTGGCCTACGACCGCTGGATCGCACGGCGGCCCCGCGATCTGCACGTGCCGACCCACGGCGTGCTCCGGCTCGGCGATCCGGCAAGCAGGCTCGCCTTTCTCATCGCGGTCGGCATCGGACTGCACAACTTCTCCGAAGGCCTCGCGATCGGACAATCGGCCGCCTCGGGACAATTGCAGCTGGCGGTCACTCTCGTCGTCGGATTCGCCCTGCACAACGCAACGGAGGGCTTCGGCATCACCGCCCCGATGGCGGCGTCGTCAGTGCGGCCGCGCTGGCGGCAGCTGGCGGTTCTCGGCGTGATCGGCGGGGGTCCCACCCTGGTGGGAACCCTGCTCGGCAGCGTCGTCGTCAACGCGGCGCTGGGCCTGGTCTTTCTCGCGCTGGCAGCCGGATCGATCATCTACGTGCTCGTGCAGCTGATCGGAGTCGCGCTCAAGATAGGCCGGGGATACACCCTCTACGTCGGTGTCATGATCGGTCTGATCGCAGGCTTCGTGACCGACTTCATCGTCACCGCGGGGGGCGCGTAGGAGCGGCCCGCCAAGCGACGGGAGCACCGAACCCTAGGGGACGGTCGCGTTCCGCCCGCGGTGCGGAGCCTCACATGCCCGAGGTGTGGAAGATCCGTCCGATGATGAAGGTGGCCGCCAGTGCGATCGCGCCGCCGATCACGACGCGGAGTGCCGCCTTCCCGCGCGGGCTTCCGCCGATGGCCGCTGCCGCGTATCCGGTGATCCCGAGCGCCACGATCACCGCGGCGAAAGTGACAGGGATGCGGTACGCCTGCGGGAGGAGGATGGTCAGCATCGGGAGCGCTCCGCCGACGAAGAACGACAGTGCCGACGCCAGTGCCGCGTGCCAGGGACTGACCACGTCGTCGGGATCGATGTCGAGCTCTGCAGACAGGTGCGCACGGAGGGCGTCGTGCTCGGTCAGCTCGGTCGCCACGAGGTACGCGGTCTTCTCCGAGAGCCCCTTTTCCCGGTAAAGACCGGCGAGCTCCTCGAACTCCTCCTCCGGCATCGTGGCGAGTTCCTCGGACTCCTTGGCGATCAGCGCCCGCTCGCTGTCCCGCTGGCTGCTGACCGACACGTACTCCCCGAGCGCCATCGAAACGGCTCCGCCGACGAGGGCCGCAAGGCCCGCCACCACGATGGCGTCGATTCCGGACGTCGCGCCCGCGACTCCGACGACGATCGCCGCGACCGATACGATTCCATCGTTAGCGCCCAGTACACCGGCGCGGAGCCAGTTCAGTCGCTGCGCGATTCCGCCGCGATGCGGCTCGTCCGGGTGCTGGCCATGAACCGGAGCATTCTCTTCGGACATGTCGAAAGCTCATCACACGACGAGCGCTGTATCCAGCAAGGGTTGCCACACCTGTATCGGCGCGTTCGAAGGTGCGGTTCCGCCGCGCATCATGCATACTTGGTCAATTGACCCAGTTCGGCCGACGGATGTTCCGTCGAACCCGTCCATTCTGTTCGACGAGGAGCAGGAGCATCACCGTGCATCACCCCACAGTCCGATCCGTACGGCTCAGCGCATGACGCGCATGTCGGTTGTCGAGCGACGAGCGGCTCTCGTCGCCGCCGCACTCCGGGTGATCGCCCGCGAGGGTGTGTCGGCCGCCACGACGCGAGCGATCTCCGCGGATGCGGGCATGCCCCAGGCATCCTTCCACTACGCGTTCGAGTCCCGCGATGAGTTGATGCGCGAGGTGGTGCAGCACGTCGTGGAGCAGGAGGAGCGTTCGATCCTGCCCGCGATGGCACCGGCATCCGTTCCCGCCGACATGCGAGAGGCGCTGCGCGTCGGTCTGCAGCACTACTTCGCCGGAGTGGTCGCCGACCCCGATCACGAGCGAGCGATGTACGAACTGGCGCAGTACTCGCAGCGCACCCCGGGCGCCGAGCATCTCGCCCGGCTGCAGTACGAGAGCTACTTCGCGCTCGCGGTGGCCTCGCTCGAAGCGGCAGCCGACCTGGTCGGGGCGCGCTGGCTTCGGCCGGTCGAAGAGATCGGGCGGCTGCTGATCGGTCTCACTGATGGACTCACGTCCACCTGGCTGGCCACACGCGACGATGCGGCCGCCCACAGGCTCATCGACTTCGCGGCGGATGCCGTCGCGCGACTGAGCGAGCCGAGCGACGCGCTCGCCCAGGCATCCGCGGGTGAGCTGCGGCCCCGTGTCGACCGCACAGGAACGACGGGAGCACGCGCATGACCGCGGACAACGCGACGACGGGCGACGCCCCGATGACGGTCGCCGTCTTCGCCGAGCCCGTTCGTCGCGTCGGCGGCCGGTGGATCGCCGCCTTCGCGCTCGCCTGGTTCGGTGTCTGGATGGCGCAACTCACGCCCATCCAATTGCTGCTGCCCGCGCAGATCCAGAACCAGCTGAAGACGGATGACTGGGTGCAGAACGTGATCGCGTTCGGCGTCATCTCCGGCATCTCGGCACTGTGCGCCATCCTCGCCTTCCCGGTGACGGGCGCCCTCTCCGACCGCACCACGAGCCGGTTCGGTCGCCGTCGCCCCTGGATCGCCGCGGGAGCGTTGATCTTCGCCATCTCTCTGCTGCTGCTCGGCGTTCAGAACACCATGGTCGGCATCGGCGTCTTCTGGTGCTTCGCCCTGATCGGATTCTGTGTGCTCACGGCGGCGCTCACGGCGACGATCAGCGACCAGGTCCCGGTCGGCCAACGCGGGTACGTCTCCGGCTGGCTGTCCGCACCGCAGGCGATCGGCATCATCGCAGGCATCCTGCTCGTCACGATGCTCGCTCTCGGCACCTTCCTCGGGTATGCCGCGATGGCCGTGCTGCTGCTCGTCTTCGTGATCCCGTTCCTCTTCATCCCCGACGCGGTGCTGCTGCGCAGCCAGCGGGCGCCGTGGTCGCTGACGGCCATGATCGACTCGCTGTGGATCAGCCCGAGGCGCTATCCGGACTTCGGCTGGACCCTGCTCAGTCGCATCCTTGTCAACTTCGGCAACGCCTTCGGCACCACGCTCCTGCTGTACTTTCTCGAGTTCGGGCTGCACGACAAGCATGCGCAGGACGACCTCGTCGTGCTCACGCTCATCTACATGGTGTTCGTGATCGTCGCAGCGCTCGGGCTCGGCAAGCTCTCCGATGTGCTGGGCAGACGCAAGGCGTTCGTGTTCCTCTCCTCGGCGCTGCAGGCGCTGGCCGCGCTCATCCTGGCGTTCGTGCCGACGTTCGGCGTCACGATGGTCGCGGCCGGCCTGCTCGGGCTCGGCTACGGATGCTTCCTCGCGGTCGACCAGGCGCTGGCCACCCAGGTGCTCCCCGACCCCGAGACACGCGGCAAGGATCTCGGCATCATGAACATCGCCACCGCCGTGCCGCAGGCGGCCGCACCGTTGCTCGGAGCGCTGCTGGTGTTCATCGCCGGTTTCGCCGGGTTGTTCGTCATGGGCGCGGTCTTCGCGTTCGCCGGCGCGCTGGCCGTCTCCCGGGTGAAGTCGGTGCGCTGATGACCCGCTCCGCCCCAGTCCACACGCACGAAAGCTCCACGATGCAGAATTCGCCGACGGCCATCGACCTCACGTTCCCGCCGCAGGTGTCCCGTCGGCGCTGGGGAAACCCCGCGCTGTACTGGCCGTCGCTGACGGCAGCGACCGCTCACCTCGACGCGCCGGTCGCGGTGCTCGAGCTCGACGCGTTGCGGGCCAACGCGCACGACATGCTGCGCCGTGCGGGCGGAACGCCGATCCGTGTCGCCTCGAAGTCCGTTCGCGTGCGCGCCGTGATCGACGCAGCGCTCGCGCTGCCCGGATTCCGCGGTGTGCTCGCCTACACGCTGCCCGAGGCGCTGTGGCTGGCCGAGGGTGACGACGCGCACGCGCCGATCGACGACATCGTCGTCGGGTACCCGACGACTGCCCGTTCCGCCCTCCGTCGGCTCGTGACGTCGCCCGAGCCGGCGGCACGGGTGACACTCATGGTCGATTCGGTCGATCACCTCGACCTCATCGACAGCGTCGTGGCGCCCGGCGACCGCGAGAACGTCCGTGTCGCCCTCGAGCTGGATGCCTCCTGGCTCGGCCCCGTCGGCCGCATCGGCGTCTACCGCTCGCCGGTGCACACTCCGCACGAGGCGGCGGATCTGGCAGCACATATCGCAGAACGACCCGGCTTCACGCTCGTCGGCATGATGGCGTACGAGGCGCAGATCGCGGGACAGGGCGACGCACCGGCCGGTCGACCCGGCTATGCGGCTACCGTGCGCTGGATGCAGCGCAACTCGAAGGCGGAGCTTCTCGAACGCAGAGCGGCCGCCGTGGCCGCTGTGCGTCGCCTCGCCGAGCTCGAGTTCGTCAACGGCGGCGGAACCGGCTCGCTCGAGTTCACCTCCGCAGACCCCTCGGTCACCGAGATCGGTGCGGGAAGCGGTCTGCTCGGCGGCCACCTGTTCGACAACTATCGATCGTTCTCGCCCGCCCCGGCCGCGGCGTTCGCACTCGACGTCGTGCGCATCGCGGAGCAGGGGAGCGCGACCATCCTCGGCGGCGGATGGGTGGCATCCGGGCCGCCCGCCACCGACAGGCTGCCGGCCATCGCCTGGCCGACCGGCTTGAGGATGGCGCCACGCGAGATGGCGGGCGAGGTGCAGACGCCGGTGAGCGGACCGAACGCCGCGGGGCTGCGCACAGGCGACAGGGTGTGGTTCCGACACACGAAGTCGGGCGAGCTGAGCGAGCACGTCAACAAGTTCGCCGTCGTCGAAGGGGGAGCGGTCGTCGGCGCCGTGCCCAGCTATCGCGGCGAGAGGCAGGCCTTCCTGTGAGCGGAGCATCGGCGACGGGAGCCCTGTGGCGCAATTGGGGCCGCAGCGAGAAGATCCGTCCCGCCCGCGTCGAGCGGCCGAAGGATGCCGGCGCCGTGCAGCGGGCGGTCGTCGCGGCCGCCGATCGCGGCCTGCACGTCAAGCCCGTGGGTGCCGGCCACAGCTTCTCCGGTATTGCGGTCGCGCCGGGCGTGCAGCTGGACCTGCAGGAGCTGAGCGGCATGATCGCCGTGGATACGGCATCCGCTCGCGTCACGCTCGGCGCAGGCACGAACCTGTACCAGCTCCCCGAGCTGCTTGCGCCGTACCGGCTCGCGCTGGAGAACATGGGCGACATCGACCGGCAGACCATCGCGGGCGCCACCTCCACCGGAACGCACGGCACGGGCGGTCGCTTCGGCGGCCTGGCCACGCAGATCGTGGGTGCAACGCTCGTTGCAGGCGACGGATCGTTGCTGCGCGTGAACGAGGCCGAGAACGCCGAGCTGCTGCCCGCGGTGCGGCTCGGGCTTGGCGCGCTCGGCGTGCTGGTCGACGTGACGATTCAGTGCGTGCCGGCATTCCTGCTGCACGCCGTGGAGCGTTCCGAGCCGCTCGAGGAGGTTCTGGATGCCTATCTCGACCGGTCGGCGAGCGAGGACCACTTCGAGTTCTACTGGTTCCCGCACACCGCCACAGCAGTCACGAAGACGAACACCCGGCTGCCGGCCGACGCGGAACGGCATCCGCGGTCTCGATTCGGTTCCTGGGTCGACGACGAGCTGATCGCGAACGGCGCCTACCGGGCGATCTGTGCGCTCGGCTCGGTCGTTCCCGCCATGGTGCCGCCGGTGAACCGTCTCGCCGGTCGTCTGATGGGCAACGGCGACTTCACCGACGCCTCACCCCGTGTCTTCATCAGCGACCGGGCGGTGCGGTTCCGCGAGATGGAATACGCACTGCCGCGCGCGGCGGTGCCGCACGCCGTGCGCGAGGTGGATGCCCTCATCCGCTCCAGGGGCTGGCGTATCTCGTTCCCGGTCGAGGTGCGCTCAGCGGCGTCCGACGACAACTGGATGTCCACCGCCTACGGACGCGACACCGGCTACATCGCCGTGCATCGCTACCACCGGGAGGACCCCACGGAGTACTTCGCCGCGGTCGAGGCGATCATGCGGTCCCACGACGGACGACCGCACTGGGGCAAGATGCACACCCGCACCGCCGAGAGTCTGCGCCCGGCGTACCCGCGCTTCGATGACTTCGTCGCCGTGCGTGATCGTCTCGACCCTGCCGGAGTGTTCGAGAACCGCTACCTGCGCTCCGTGCTGGGCCCGGTACGTGTGTCATCGGACAGCGCCGGCTGAGCATCTCGCCGTTTGAACGTCGTCCGCCGTTTGAAATTCGCCTGCCCTGAGCTTGTCGACGCGTCGATGCCACCGGTCCAGGGCTCTCGTTTCGGCAAGCCCAACCGGCGGCCGTGCGCCCTTGGCTGTGCACCACCCACGGTGTAGCTCCGAGAGTCGTGGGAACCCGCAGAGCGTGGACCGGCGCCGGGTAGGATGACCGGGTGTCGCACTGAATTACGCGCACTTCAGACACGAAGCACCTCGACACGCAGCATCAATGTCCCGGCGCTGACACGCCCGCTCTCGCCCCAAGGAGTAGCCCGCCATGGAATGGCTGATCCCCGTCATCATCATCGTCGTGATTCTGGTGATCATCGGCATCTACTTCTGGGCGACGTACAACTCGCTCGTCACCCTGAACGTGCGCGTCGACGAGGCGTGGAGCGACATCACCGTACAGCTCAAGCGCCGTGCGGATCTGATCCCCAACCTGATCGAAACCGTCAAGGGCTACGCCGCACACGAGAAGACGGTCTTCGAAGACGTCACCAAAGCGCGGGCCGAGACGCTTTCCGCTCAGGGACCGGCCGAGGCATCCGCAGCCGAGAACCACATCCAGCAGGCGCTGAAAAGCATCTTCGCCGTCGCTGAGGCGTACCCGCAGCTGCAGGCCAGTCAGAATTTCCTGCGTCTGCAGTCCGACCTGGTCGATACCGAAGACAAGATCCAGGCGGCCCGCCGTTTCTACAACGGCGGTGTGCGCGAGTTCAACACGAAGATCCGGGTCTTCCCGAACAACATCTTCGCCAAGCGTCTCGGGTTCACCTCCCGCGACTTCTTCGAGGTCGCCGATGCGAACGCGATCGCCGAGCCGCCGCGGGTGCAGTTCTGACCCTCAACGTCAGCCGATCCCGTAACTCGCCACTCACCACTCACTGGACTGCAGGACACCCGTCTATGTACAGGGCGATCGCCGCGAACAAGCGGAATACCGTCTTCATCATCATCTTCTTCCTGGTGATCATCGGCCTGCTCGGCTGGCTCGCCAGCTACCTGTTCCACAGCTGGGCGATCCTCATCGTCGTGATGATCGTGGCGGTCGGGTATGCCTTGATCCAATACTTCGCAGCCTCCGGGCAGGCGATCGTGACCTCGGGTGCCGTGGAGATCCAGAAGGCCGACAACCCGCGGCTGTGGAACACCGTGGAAAACCTGTCCATCGCCACTGGCATGCCGATGCCGAAGGTGTACATCATCAACGACCCGGCGCCGAACGCGTTCGCCACCGGCCGTGACCCGCAGCACGCCGTGGTCGCCGCGACCACCGGGCTGCTGGACATCATGGACGACTCCGAACTCGAGGGCGTCATGGCGCATGAGCTCGGCCACGTGCGCAACTACGACATCCGGGTGTCGATGATCGTGTTCGGACTCGTGGTCGCGGTGGGCCTCGTCGCCGACATCCTGCTGCGCATGAGCATGTTCGGCGCATTCGCCGGGGGTAACAACCGCAACAACAACAACGGCGGAGGGGGCGGCGGCAACCCGATCCTGCTGATCGTGGGCATCGTCGCGCTGATCCTGGCACCGCTGATGGCATCGCTCGTGCAACTGGCCATCTCCCGCCAGCGCGAGTACCTGGCCGACGCCACCAGCGCCATGACCACGCGGAACCCCGACGAGCTCGCCAGCGCCCTCGCCAAGCTCGAGCAGTACGGACGCCCACTGCGACGTCAGAATTCCTCGATGTCGCACCTGTGGATCGCGAACCCGCTCAAGCCGTCGCTGATGAGCAAGCTGTTCTCAACCCACCCGCCTCTCGAAGATCGCATCGCACGCCTGAAGAAGATCGGCACCAGCTTCTGAGCTCGTCTTGCACGCCTGGTCCGTCCAGGCGTGCCGCAGCCGACTACGCAAGTCGCTGAGTGGAGGTCGGGCGCCGTACACGACGCCGCCTCGCAGAGCGTCCCGCGTCGGGAAAGTCACGACGTGTCCCTCCGAACGGCTGGCCGGCAACACTCACCGATCGGGCTCTTGACGTGGACTGACCGCTGGGTGAATGGTTGTCTCTGCGCTGGCCCGCGCTGGAGCTTGGAGCGGGGGCCATTTCTGGCCTCCGCCGCGACGCTCCCTATCGCACGGCCGTCACGCCGCAAGCGGCGTGACGGAACCGGCGATGGGGGCCCAACGCCGACCGCCGTCTCGGCGGTCGGTTCTTTGAACCACTGCCAAGGAGACGATGGTGTCTGAACCCGATATGCCCACGCGCGGACCGGCGAGGCCGGTTCCGTACGTGATCGCGGGCATCCTGATCGCGATCGCGATCATCATGCCGTTGATCGTGCCGCTCTACGCGTTCGCGAAGCCGACGCTGTGGGGAATGCCGTTCTTCTACTGGTACCAGTTGCTGTGGGTGTTCATCGCTGCCGGGCTGCTGGGCATCGCGTATCTCGTCATGCGCAAGGAGGACAGGCGGCGCCGCGACGCGGTGCGCGGTACTCGTGCCTCGGGCGCGACGACGTCGCTGCCCACGGATGCCGGTGACCGGCACCCGGGCACCGGCACCGACGCCTCGAGCGCGGCCGACGACGAGGAGGGCGACCGATGACGCACCTGCTCTCCATCGCCGCAAACGTAGCCGCGACCACCGGACCGGATGCGCACGGCAACCGACCGGTCAACTGGGTCGCGCTCATCGTCGTGATCGTGATCTTCGTCGCCGTGGCGGTGATCGGCTTCCTGGCCTCCCGCTGGCGCACGGATCCGAGCACGCGCGGACTGAACTCGCTCGACGAATGGGGTCTGGGCGGCCGCGGATTCGGCACCTGGGTCACCTGGTTCCTGCTCGGCGGCGACCTGTACACGGCGTACACGTTCGTGGCGGTGCCGGCGGCGATGTGGGCATCCGGTGCAGTCAGCGGATTCTTCGCAGTGCCCTACACGATCGTGCTGTATCCGATCGTGTTCCTGCTGATGAGCAGACTCTGGTCCGTTTCACATCGGCACGGCTACGTCACCCCTGCGGACTTCGTCGGCGGCCGTTACGGCAGCCGCTGGCTGTCGGTGGCGGTGGCCCTCACCGGCATCATCGCCACCATGCCGTACATCGCGCTGCAGCTCGTCGGGATCAAATCAGTGCTGACCGTACTCGGCCTGGGGTCCAACACGAACCCGTTCATGGCCGATCTGCCGCTGATCATCGCCTTCATCGTGCTCGCCGCCTACACGTACGCGGGCGGCCTTCGTGCCCCGGCCCTGATCGCGATCGTGAAGGATGTGCTGATCTACATCGCGATCATCGTCGCGATCGCCTACCTGCCGGCGCATTTCGGTGGCTGGGAGGGCATCTTCGGTGCAGCGGAGAAGAAGCTCAGCACGGTGAACCCGGCGACGGGCAATCCCTTCGGTGCGGTGATACCGGGCGCAGGAAGCTTCAACGCGTACTGGACCCTGGCGCTGGGGAGCGCGATGGCGCTCTTCATGTATCCGCATTCGATCACCGGAGTCCTGGCGACCAAGAGCCGCAACACCATCCGTCGCAATGCCATGGTTCTGCCGTTGTACTCGCTGATGCTCGGCTTTCTCGCGCTGCTCGGCTATGTGGCGATCAAGGCGGGCACGCATCCGATCGACACGAACGGTGCCATCAACGCACAGCTGGTCGTGCCTCAGCTGTTCCTCGACTCGTTCCCGTCGTGGTTCAGTGGCATCGCGCTGGCGGCCATCGCCATCGGTGCGCTGGTGCCTGCGGCGATCATGTCGATCGCGGCGTCAAACCTCTTCACCCGAAACATCTACAAGGACCTGTTCAAGAAGAACGCCACTGCGAAGCAGGAAGCGGGTGTGTCCAAGCTGGTGTCGCTGATCGTCAAGCTGGGAGCCCTCGTGTTCGTGCTGGGCATGGACCAGTCGTCGGCGATCAATCTGCAGTTACTCGGCGGCATCTGGATTCTGCAGACGTTCCCGTCGATCGTCGCCGGTCTGTACACGCGTTGGTTCAATAAATGGGCGTTGTTCGCCGGCTGGGCGGTCGGAATCGCGTACGGCACCTGGGCTGCATACAACGTGGTCAACCCGGTCACGCACGCGCACTTCGGCGGCTCCATCGCCGCGTTCCCGTTCACCACGGTCCCGGTGTACATCGGGGTCTCCGCGTTCGTGCTGAACGCTGTCGTCGCCACGGTGGTGACGCTTGTGCTTCGCCTGCTCAAGGTGAAGGACACGACGGATGCGACGCGCTCCTCGGACTACGGCGCCGACGAGAACGACCCCAAGGTGGTCGCGATCGAGCAGACGCAGCCGCCGCTGGAACCCGAACTCGACGGCCGCGGCTCCTGACGCGTAGGCGGTGGCGGCTTTCAGCCGGCCGCCACCGCCGATGCCAGCTCGCGTGCGAGCGTTCCGCGATCGCGCACGTCGACAGCCGAGAGTCCCTGCCATTCTGCCGCCTCGCGGAGCAGCGCCGCGAGGCGCGAGGGGGTCTCGGCATCCGCTTCGGCCTCCGCCCAAGCGAACTGCACGATGAGCACGCCCGCTTTTCGGTCGCTCTTGACGTCGACGCGGGCGACGATGCGATCGTCCTGCAGCACCGGCAGCACGTAGTAGCCATAGACCCGCTTCGGTGCCGGCGTGTAGATCTCGATGCGATAGTCCAGGCCGAACATCCGCAGCGCTCGTGCGCGTTCCCACACGATCGGATCGAACGGCGACAGCAGAGCGGATGTCGGCATCCGGCGAGGCAGGCGAGCATCCGTCGCGAGCCATACCGGTGCGGGGCGGCCCGCGCGTTCCCAGCCCGGCACCGTGACACGGTGCACCTCGCCGGCCTCCTCGAGCTCGGTCAGCGCAGCCTGGGTGGGAACGGACTTCAGCCGGTAGTAGTCGGCGATGTCGCCCAGGGTGCCGATGCCCAGCGCACGCACCGAGCGGCGCACGAGCTCGCGCACGGCATCCGCGGTCTCGACCGTCGTCTCCAGAACGGAGGCCTGGAACACCTGCTCGGGCAAGGCGTAGCGGCGCTCGAACCTGTTGCGGCCGGCGATGGCGACGTCTCCGAATCGGAACAGCATCTCGAGGGTGCGTTTCACTTCGGACCAACCCCACCACGGCCCCTTGCGCACGTTCTCCTCGTGCTCGATGTCGCTGGCCGCCATCGGACCGTTCGCCGCCAGCTCATCCAACAACCACCGGGCGGTACGGCTGTGGGCCGCGTTCCAGGCCTCGGTTCCCGAGCCGTGACGTTGGCGCATCGCGTCCATCCGCCACTGGAAGAGCGGCCGGTCCTCGCGTCGCAGGAAGGCCGCCTCGTGCGCCACGTACTCCGTGTATGGTGCGCGCGAACGCATCGTGAGGGCGTCCAGCAGCCCCTTGTCGTACGCGCCGAGCCTGGCGAACACAGGAAGGTAGTGGCTGCGCTCGAAGACGTTGACCGAATCGATCTGCAGCAGCCCGATGCGGTCGATGAGACCGTTCAACTGACGAGTCCCCACCGTCGCAGGTCGCGGCCTGCCGAAGCCCTGTGCCGCGAGTGCGATGCGCCGTGCGAGTGCGGGAGAGATCGTCGGCGTCGCTGTTGCAATGGATGCCACGGCACGACGCTATCCGCACCCCCTGACATGGTGATGGCGATGAACGCTCAGCAAACACAAATAGACTGAAGCGATGGCCCGACCACCTGCGCCGAACCATCCCGCTTCCGAATCCGCCGAAGAGACCGTCGAGTCATCCCTTCCCCGAGGGGTGCGCATTTCCGCGGCGTGGTCGTGGCGTCTCCTGTTGATCGGCGCCGTGATCGCGGTCGTGGTCTTCCTCATCGTGCAGTTGAGGCTCATCGTGGTGCCCGTGCTCGTCGCGGTGCTGCTCGCGGCGCTTCTGGTGCCGTTCGTCGACTGGCTCGCGAACCATCGATGGCCGCGCTGGCTGGCGATCGTCGTGGCGCTGGTGGCCGTGCTTGTCGTGGTCGGCGGTCTCGTGGTGCTCGTCGTGTGGCAGATCCGCGGAGAGGCGCAGGCGCTTCAGCACAGCAGTACACAGGCGTTCGACGACTTCAAGGCGTGGCTGCAGGGACCGCCGCTCGAGTTGACCGACAAGCAGATCGACAGCTACGTAGCGCAGGCTCTGAAGGCATTGCAGCAGGACAGTCAGGTGCTCATCTCCGGCGCGCTGTCCATCGGTTCGACGCTCGGGCACGTGCTCACCGGCGCGGTGCTCACCGCGTTCAGCACGCTGTTCATCCTCATCGACGGCAAGGGCATCTGGTCGTGGATCGTGCGCATCTTTCCCCGGCGCGCCCGGGCCGCGACGGATGGCGCCGGTCACGCAGGTTGGATCACGCTGACCAGCTTCGCCCGCGTGCAGGTTCTCGTCGCTTCGATCGACGCTCTCGGCATCGGCCTGGTCGCCTTCTTCCTCGGCCTGCCGCTGGTGGTGCCGATCGCGGTGCTGGTCTTCCTGGGATCGTTCATCCCCATCGTCGGAGCAGTGATCACCGGTGCGCTCGCGGTCGTCGTCGCCCTGGTCTACAACGGCTGGGTAGCCGCGATCATCATGCTGGCGGGGGTGCTCGCCGTGCAGCAACTCGAGGGTCACGTGCTGCAACCGCTCATCATGGGATCGGCCGTGAAGGTGCATCCGCTGGCAGTGGTGCTGGTCGTGGCGGCGGGGTCGCTGTTGGCGGGCATCCCAGGGGCGCTTTTCGCGGTTCCGTTCGCAGCCGTGCTGAACGTCATGGTCAAGTACGTGTCGTCCGGAGCCTGGCGTGCCGGGCCTGACGCTCCCTACACCGGTCCTCCCGACGCACTGTGGAAGACGGTGCCGCGACCGCGCCGGCGGCGCGACCGCCGTGACGGGGCCTCGTCCTGAGGGCGTTCAGTGCGTGCCGGCCCGCCGAGTGCACGATCCTTCTGGGCGGAAGACCCATGGCCGGCAGGGAATGAGCGGGAACGTAAACTGTGCCGGTGACGTCCGTGAGTGAAACTCCTCGTGAATCGACCGTCGGCCCCGCTCTGGATGAGATCGAGCACGCCCATGAGATCGTCTCGCGTGTGGCGAAGAAGACGCCGGTCGAGACCTCGAACCACCTCACCGAGTTGCTCGGATCAGATGTGCTGTTGAAGTGCGAGAACCTGCAACGCACAGGCTCGTACAAGATCCGCGGTGCCTACTACATGATGTCCAAGCTGACTGCGGAGCAGCGCGCCCACGGCGTGGTCGCAGCCTCGGCGGGGAATCATGCGCAGGGCGTCGCGTTCGCCGCTCGTCAGCTGGGTGTCAAGTCGACCATCTTCATGCCGCTGGGCGTCGCGCTGCCGAAGCTGCAAGCGACGCGCGACTATGGCGCGCACGTGGTACTGGGCGGCGCGACCGTCGAGGAGCCGCTGCGGGCCGCCGCGGAGTTCGCGCGCGACACCGGGGCGATCCTGGTTCCGCCGTTCGACCATCCGGATGTCATCACCGGGCAGGCCGCGCTCGGACTGGACATCCTCGACGACGTCCCCGACGTCGAGACGATCGTGGTTCCGATCGGAGGAGGCGGGCTGATCGCTGGAGTCGCATCCGCCGTCAAGCAGAGAGCCAGGATCGAGGGGCGTAACATCCGCATCATCGGCGTGCAGGCCGAGAACGCTGCTGCATTCCCGGTCTCGTTGAAGGCGGGTGCGCCGACTGACATCGCGGTCGGGCCCACCATTGCCGACGGCATCGCCGTCGGCCGGCCGGGCACGTTGAACTTCGAGATCGTACGGCAACTGGTCGACGACGTCGTCACGGTGAGCGACGACGACACCGCGCGCGCCATCCTCGTGCTGCTGGAGCGGTCCAAGCTCGTGGTCGAGCCGGCCGGAGCGGTCGGCGTCGCGGCGTTGCTCTCCGGCGCTGTGCAGGCATCCGCCGGCGTGCTCGGACGCACGGTCGTCGTGCTCTCCGGAGGCAACATCGACCCGCTGCTCATGCAGCGTGTCGTCGATGCGGGCCTCGCTGTCTCGGACCGCTACCTCAAGCTGCGGCTCATGCTGCCGGACCGGCCGGGTCAGCTCGCCCGCACGTCCGAACTGATCGCGGCAGCGAACGCCAACGTCGTGGAGGTGCTGCACACGCGACACGGCAACGGACTGCAGATCAGCCAGGTCGAACTCGAGGTCAGCGTTGAGACGCGCGGTCCCGAGCACAAGGCCGAGGTGGTGCGTATCCTGCGCGAGGCGGGCTACGATCCGATCGTCGACTGAGGGTTGCCGGCTGGCGGTCGCCGGCTGAGGCTCATCGGCTGCGGTTCGCCGACTGAGGTTCGCCGACTGGGGCCTACTGCCCCGTCCAGGTTTGAACGTTCGTGACCTCGACCTGGATCTCGCGGCCGTTGGGTGCCGTGTATGAGGTCTTCTCGCCTACGCTGAGGCCGAGGATGGCTGCACCGAGAGGGCTTGCCTCGCTGTACACGGACAGTTCGCTGCCGTCGCCGATCTCACGGTTGCCGATGATGAACGAGTCCTCGTCGCCCGCGATGACCGCGGTGACGACAGTTCCTGGCTCGACAACTCCACGGCTTTGCGGTGCCTCGCCGACCTTGGCGTGGCGCAGCAGCTCGGTGAGCTGGGCGATGCGGGCCTCCTGAACGCCCTGGGCGTCCTTGGCCGCGTGGTAGCCCCCGTTCTCCTTGAGATCGCCCTCCTCACGAGCAGCCTCGATGCGCTTGGCGATCTCGCTGCGGCCGACGGTGCTGAGGTGTTCGAGTTCAGCGAAGAGACGGTCGTGCGCCTCCTGGGTCAGGAAGGTGACCTGCGTGTCCTGGGACATGTGAACTCCTACGGATGGGGGACGAGAACGGGGCATATCAACATGTACGCCCCGACGTGTCCGTCAGGGCGTATCAGATGATCCTACGTCAGCGGGTCGCCGAAGACCAGCAGGAGTCGACTGATCCACTCACGCTGGGTTGCATCGTACGCAGGGTCGTGGTGAACGACCGGGTGGTCTGAGACGACCGCGGAAGCTGCACCACCTTCCAGCCGGTGACCGTGAAATCGATGTCCTGGGCTTCGATGGCACAGGCGACGGATGCGCCGGCTTCTGCCGACACCGTGTACGACACCTTCACATGCTGGCCATCGAGCACCTGGGTCGCACCGGTGCCGACGGTGATCCCCGATCCGCTCACCCAGCCGAAACCCGCCCACACGGCCCAGCACGCCACCAGGACCACCACGACGACCCCGAGCAAGGCGAGCAGCCAGCGATCCCGCCGTCTCGTGCGCGTCGTGCGGCCGTATCGCGTGCCGACGGCCTGCACCCCGGATGCCGTGGGTTCGGGCACGAGGCAACCTCCGATATCGAACGATTAGGCTGGGCGTCAAGCCTACGTGCTTCCGCTGTGAAGGCCCGTTCGGCTCCATCCCGTTCGCCTACATCACTCGTATCCTTCGTGCGACGCTTCAGCGTCGCACGACTCGCACAGATTGCCGGATGCCTGCCATGACTCTCCGACTCCTCGCGGTGCACGCCCACCCTGACGACGAGTCCAGCAAGGGTGCTGCCACGTACGCCTACTATGCGCACCACGGCGTGGACGTGATGGTGCTGAGCTGCACGGGGGGAGAGCGTGGAGACATCCTCAACGAGGGACTCGCCGCCCGTGCGATGGCCGAGCGTGATCTCCCCGGACTGCGCAGGGGTGAGATGGATGCCGCGGCGCGCGTTCTCGGCATCCGTCATCGCTGGCTGGGATACGTGGACTCCGGCATGCCCAGCGACGACGGCCGGGTGCCTCCGAACTCCTTCGCCGATATCCCGCTGGAGATCTCGGCCGAGCCGCTGGTCGCGATCATCCGCGAGTTCCGGCCGCACGTGCTTCTCACCTACGACGAGAACGGCGGATATCCGCACCCCGATCACATCCGCTGCCACGATGTCTCGGTCGCGGCGTACGACTGGGCTGCAGACCCGGAGAAGTATCGGAATGCCGGCGAGCCATGGCAGATCGCGAAGCTCTACTACGACCGCATCTTCAACGCGAAGCGAATGGCCAGCGTCTTCGGGCAGGTCCGTGCCGACGACCCTGAATCACCGCTGCTGAAGCACTTCGAGGGCATGATGGAACGGTTCGGCGAGCAGCCCGACCTCGCCACCACCCGCGTTCCTGCCGGCGACTTCTTCGAAGCCAGGGACGCCGCCTTGCTGGCGCACGCCAGTCAGGTGTCTCCCGACAGCTCTTTCTTCTTCTGGCCCAACGACGTTCAGCGTAAGGCATGGCCGTACGAGGACTACCAACTCATCGACTCGAAGGTGGAGACCACAGTGCCCGAGAACGATCTCTTCGCCGGGATCGAGGACGACCCGGTCGTTCCCGATGCGCGGATCGAGGCACGCTGAGTGCTCGCCACACTGCTGCTGGCCGTGACCCCCACGCCCACGCCGAAGACCCCGAACGCCGACCTCGTCACGCCGGGCGTGTGGGGCTTCGTCATCACGCTGCTGATCGCGGTTGCGACGATCGTGTTGATCTGGGACATGATGCGCCGGATTCGGCGCACTCGTTACCGCGCCGAAGTCAACGCGAAGCTCGACGCCGAGGAGGCGGCAGGCGGGACCGACATCGTCAAGACGGACGGGAACGCACGGGGTGGCACGGATGCCGTACGCCGCCCCGACCACGACTGACCGCCGTCTGAGGATGCGCACGTGCGCAGCCTGATCATCGGCGCGGCGCTGCTCGTCGTGGGCGGCCTGGCCATCCTCGTCGGCGTGTATCCGGCGCAGGATGCCCTCGCTCTCGTCGACCGCGTCTGGCCGGTGCTGCTCTTCGTGCTGGCCATCACCGTCGTGGCCGAACTGGCCGCCGAGGCGGGTCTGTTCGACGTCGTCGCCGCGTGGAGCACTGGGGCTGCGCGCGGCAGCGCGTGGACGCTCTGGCTGCTGACGGTCGCGGTCGCCACGGTCAGCACGATCTTCCTGTCGCTGGACACCACGGCCGTTCTGCTCACCCCGATCGTCGTCACCATGGCGCGGCATGTGCGGCTGAATCCGCTGCCGTTCGCGCTCACCACCGTCATGCTCGCGAACTGCGCGTCGCTTCTGCTGCCGGTCTCCAACCTCACGAACCTGCTCGCCGAGCAGAAGCTCGGGGGAGTGGGCGCGGCCGGCTTCGTCGCGCTGAGCTGGGCGCCCGCCATCGTGGCGGTGCTGCTGCCGGTGATCGCGATCGCCGTGATCGGGCGCCGCACGCTCGCCGCGCGGTACGTCGTGCCGTCACCGCAGAAGGTGATGGATCGGCGTCTCACGCTCGCTGCCGCGATCGTCGTCGTTGCGCTGCTTCCAGTGCTCGTCTCCGGCGTTCCCGTGTGGATCCCGGCCTGCACCGCCGCGCTCGTGCTCGTCATCGTGTTCGCAGCACTACGCCGCGATGCACTGCACTTCCGGCTCATCCCGTGGTCGACCGTCATCTTCGCCGGCGGCCTGTTCCTCGCGATGGGAGCGCTCGAGGCCGTCGGCTCGAGAGCAGTCCTCTCCGCGATCGCGGCGCCGGGTGTCTCAACGGGTGACCTGCTCAGGATCGCCGGAGCCGGGCTCGTCGCGTCGAACGCGGTGAACAACCTGCCGGCGTACCTGGCGCTGGAGCCTGTGGCGCAGCATCCGCTCCAGCTCATGGCACTGCTAGTCGGTGTGAACGTCGGTCCGCTCATCACGCCGTGGGCATCGCTGGCGACGCTTCTGTGGCACTCACGGCTGAAGCGGCTCGGCGTGGACGTACCGTGGGGGCGCTACATGCTCATCGGTCTTGTCGTGGCACCGGTGACGGTAGTCGTCGCGACGCTCGCGCTCGCCGCCGTGCACTGAACGGGACGCCGGTCACTGAACGGGATGCCAGGCATCCTCGCGGCACTACCCGTTGTATGCGGGGTGCAGAACGATCAGCAGCGAAGCGGTCCAGTGGCAGAGGAATGCGAGCACGGTCAGGGTGTGGAAGATCTCGTGAAAGCCGAAGCGGCCGGGAAACGGGTTGGGCCGCTTCAGGCCGTACACGAGGGCACCGATCGTGTACAGGCCGCCGCCGACGAAGACGAGCACCATCATCGCCGCGTTCGCGTCGACGAGGTCGACGACATACATGATCGCGGCCCAGCCGAGCAACACGTAGAGCGGAACGTAGAGCCACCGCGGCGCGGTGATCCAGAACACGTGGAATGCGATGCCCAGCAGAGCGCCACCCCACACGATCGACAGCAGGATGGCACCCTTCTGCGGTGGGAGCGCGAGCACACCGAGCGGTGTGTAGGTTCCGGCGATCAGCAGAAAGATGTTCGCGTGATCGATGCGCTTGAGCACGAGCTTCGTGCGGGGCTTCCAGTTGAACCGGTGGTACAGCGCGGAGTTGCCGAACAGCAGCATCGACGTCACCATGAACACCGCAGACGCCCACTTCGCGGGTGCACCGTGCGCCAGAGCGATCAATACGATGCCGGCAGCGATCGTGGCAGGGAACGTTCCAGCGTGGATCCAGCCGCGCCAGGTGGGTTTGAGTTCTGATGGATGCGCCGCCGAGGCATCCACGAGCGGCAGGTTCGGCAAGCCCTTCTCACGCTCGTCATCCGCTTTCACGCGCGCGTCGGCAGCGGAGAGCGTGCCGGCGGGCTGGGCCAGATCGTCGGCGACATCGACGTAGTCGCGGGAGGCGCGTCGGGGCATGTGGCAAGGATAGGTGAGCGCGCATGGCAATCGTCTGACCGCAACCGAGCCGGCATAGCCGGCTCGGCGCTGGGCCCCCATCGCCGGTTCCGGCGCGCTGCGCGCCGCGCGACGGCCGAGCGATAGGGACGGTCGCGGCGGCGGTTCAGTGGACCGGCCCGCGGCTCCTGGCTCCACCGCGCGATAACGTAATCGGGTGACCTCTAGCCGGATACCGAAGCCCGGCCCAGGATTCCTCTACGGGCTGTACCAGAACCGGCTTCGGCGCAGCATCGAGCCGGCGTCAGTGCCCGAGCACGTAGCGATGATCATCGACGGCAATCGTCGCTGGGCGCGGCAGCTCGGGCTGGAGACGGTCGCGCACGGTCACAGGGCAGGCGCAGCCAAGATGCTGGAATTCCTCACCTGGTGCGACGAACTCGGGGTCAAGGTCGTCACGCTCTACCTGCTCTCGGCCGACAACCTGAGCAATCGCGATCGCAGCGAGCTCGCCGACCTGATCGAGATCATCGCGGACCTGGCGCATGCCGTGTCGGCGGCAGGAGATTGGCGCGTGCAGCACGTCGGCACGACGGCAGGGCTGCCCAAGCGGCTCGTGCAGGCGCTCGGCGACGCCGAGCAGAGCACCAACGAGAACCCCGGCATGCACGTGAACCTGGCGGTCGGCTATGGCGGACGCAAGGAGATCGTGGATGCCATGCGCAGCATCGTCGCCGAGCATCACGCCGAGGGCCGCAGTCTGGAGGATCTTGCCGAGCGTCTCACACCCGACCTGATCGGCGCTCACCTGTACACCGTCGGGCAACCCGATCCTGACCTGGTCATCCGCACCTCCGGCGAGCAACGCCTCAGCGACTTCATGCTGTGGCAGAGCGCGCACAGCGAGTTCTACTTCGTGGAGGCGCTCGGACCCGACCTGCGCGAGGTCGACTTCCTTCGGGCCGTGCGCGACTACTCCCGCCGCAACCGCCGCTACGGCGGATGAGGCGGCGCCGCGCGGACGACTGCGGTCCCGCCAGTGCCGATGCACTGACCCTGTTGTCTACTGTCTACGACACAGCAGAATGGCTCTGGGAGGTCGCGTGACAACGGTTGAAGAGTTCGCCGAAGGTTTCCTGGAAGAACCCGGCTATCTGGATTTCGCCAGGGTCGGGCCGCTCTCGGCATCCGTGGTCGCTGAGGTGCAGGGCATCAACGAGGTGTTCTCCCGCGGCAGGTTCGGCTCGCTCGCACCGCTGCGCAACGAGGACGAGCGGATGCGCGTGGCGGCATCGGCCCTCACCGGCTTCCCAGCCGACCAGATCGTCTTCCAGCCCAACGTCGGCACCGGGCTCATGCATGCGATGTTCGGGCTCACCGGGGCGGTACTGCTCTCGGGTGCCGAGTTCCCATCGCTCACATTCTCTGCGGCACGGGCATCCGAGGCTCTGCACGCGGTGCAGGCGGTGTGGCTGGAGACGGATCACGGCAGGGTCACACCGGGAACCGTGCGCGAGCAGCTGTCCGACTCGGTCACGGCCGTCGCCGTGAGTCTGGTGGACTCGCGCACCGGCTACGTTGCCGATATCGACGGCATCCGGCAGGTCATCGGTGATCGGCTGCTCGTCGTCGACGCCGTGCAGGGCTTCGGCGTGGTGGATGCTCCGTACGAAGTCGCCGACGTCGTCGTGGTCGGCGCGGAGAAGTGGCTGCGTGCCGGCTGGGGTGCGGCATTCATGGCGCTGTCCGACCGTGCCATCGACAATCTCACCCCGGTCTGGAGCGGCCATACCGGAGCCGGTGTGATCGACCCGTTCGACGAGGTGCTGCCGCCTGAGCGTGGTGCGGGAGCCTTCACCGTGGCACGAGCCGACAGCGTCGCCCAGGCACGGATGTCCGCAGCAATGGAAGACGTGGCATCCGTCGGCGTCGACGTGCTCGAGGCTGCGGTGGCGGATCGTGTCGACCACATCATCGACCTCGCCGATGAATACGCCATCCCGGTCACCTCTGCCCGCGAGACGCCGGAGCGCGCCGGGATCGTCGTGATCGAGCCGTCGAACGAGCGGCTTACGGCGCTCAGCGCGTCGCTGTTCAACCACGGCGTCACCGCCACGACCCGGGCAGGCGCCGTGCGGCTGAGCGCCCATGTCTCGTTCGGCGAGGAGGCCCTTGAGATGCTGCGTGGCGCGTTCACGTCGTACTCCACGGCGTAGCGCCTCCGGCGAGAGGCTGCCCCACGACCGAGCCGGCGCAATCGGCTGGGCGCTGGACCCCCATCGCCGGTTCCGGCGCGCCGCCGGCGGCGCGTCGGCCGTGCGATAGGGATGGTCGCGGCGAAGGCGCACTGGGCCTCCGCTCTCAGTTCCACCGCGCGTGTCACCGACGTGATGTCGGCGGCGGGGCCTAGCGTCGAGGTGTCGGGCATCCGGCCCGACCGAGGCGCCCGTCACGGAATCGTCTTGAAAGGTGCGGCCGCTTCGTCGACAGGATCCGCGCAGAGTCCCACATCGTGGGGCGCGCGGGGTGGGAGTGGTTGTGACCGCGATGCAGACCCAGGTTCCGGCAGCCAAGAGCACGGCGCAGTCGAGTGTCGACGCACGAGCGCACCAGACAGAGCGCACCTATGTGCTCGACACGTCGGTGCTGCTGTCGGACCCACGTGCGCTGTTCCGGTTCGCCGAGCACGCCGTCGTGATCCCGGTGGTCGTGATCAGTGAACTCGAGGGCAAGCGCAATGATCCTGAGATCGGGTACTTCGCCCGCCAGGCGCTGCGGCTGCTCGACGAGATGCGCGTGCAGCACGGGCGTCTGGACTTTCCTGTGGCGGTCGGCGAAGGGGGATCGCTGCGTGTTGAACTGAACCACTCGAGCATGTCGGTGCTGCCGAGCGGCCTGCAGCTGGGCGACAACGACTCCCGCATCCTCGCCGTGGCGCAGAACCTGGCGAACGACGGACTGGCGGTGACCGTGGTGTCGAAGGACCTGCCGCTGCGTGTCAAGGCCGCCTCGATCGGACTGCTGGCGGAGGAGTACCGTGCGGAGCTCGCGCCGGAGTCCGGGTGGACCGGGGTGGCCGACGTCGACCTCGGGTCGGTCGACATGGCCAAGCTGTACGAGCGTGAGGAACTGGAGTCGGCTGCCATCGACGGCCTGCCTGTCAACACCGGGCTCATCGTGCACTCCGATCGTGGCTCGGCGCTCGGCCGGGTGATCGGTGACGGAACCATGAAGCTCGTACGGGGGGACCGCGACGTGTTCGGTCTACACGGGCGTTCGGCGGAGCAGCGCCTCGCCATCGACATGCTGCTCGATCCGGAGATCGGCATTCTGTCACTCGGTGGCCGCGCAGGAACGGGCAAGTCCGCGCTCGCACTGTGCGCCGGCCTCGAGTCGGTCCTCGAACGGCAGCAGCACAAGAAGATCATGGTGTTCCGACCGCTGTACGCGGTCGGCGGTCAAGAGCTCGGCTACCTTCCAGGCGACCAGGGCGAGAAGATGACGCCCTGGGGTGAGGCCGTGTACGACACACTCGGCGCGGTCGTGTCGCAGAACGTGATCGACGAGGTCGTCGAGCGCGGCATCCTCGAGGTGCTGCCGCTCACGCACATCCGAGGGCGTTCGCTGCACGACGCGTTCGTCATCGTCGACGAGGCGCAGTCGCTGGAGCGCAACGTTCTGCTCACCGTGCTGAGCCGCATCGGCCAGGGCTCGAAGGTGGTCCTCACCCACGACGTCGCCCAGCGCGACAACCTTCGGGTGGGGCGGCACGACGGTGTCGCCTCCGTGATCGAGACACTGAAAGGGCATCCGCTCTTCGGGCACGTGACGCTGACACGCTCGGAGCGTTCGGCGATCGCGGCGCTGGTCACCGAGCTCCTGGAGTTCGGCGAAATCGCCTGAGGGCTTGAACTGCCGCGCGCCGGAGAGGGGCCGGCGCGCGGCTCGGTCGTCGGCCGGAACGCCGTCGGCCCGAACACCGTCAGACGACAACCGTCGCTCGGCAGGCCGCGCTCGGCGTTCAAGCCGGACGGTAAGGCGATCCGCCTGTGGACAGTTCGGTGGCTCGTCTTCGCACTCCCGCTAGCGTCGAGCCGTGTACGTCACGCTCCCCGACCTCGACCACAGGCAGGCCACCCATCGGCCACGCAGTCGACGTGCGCGACTCGTGTGGCAGCTCTCCCTCACCGCCGTGCTCCTGGTGATCGCGAGCTTCGCCATCGGCGTGCGATACGAACTGGTCGGATGCCTGTATCTCGCATTCGCCACGCCCGAACTGTGCCGAGTCGATCTGGCACACCATCGCCTTCCGAACGCACTCGTGCTGCCCGGCCTCGCCTTCGCGGCGATCGGCGCCGTCTTCGGTTGGCTTGCCACAGGGAGACCGCCCACAGCGGCCGCACTGGCCACGGTGGCGGTCGGTGGATTCTTCGCTCTCCTCGCGCTCACCGGTGGAGTCGGCATGGGCGACGTGAAGCTCGCGGTCGCGCTGGCGCTCGCCGGCGGTGCGGCATCCGTACTGGTGCCCGTGGGAACGGTCATGCTGGGCTTCATCGCGGCCGGGGTCGGTGCCCTGACGATGCTCGCCGCACGGGGCGGAACCGGAAACGTCGCGTTCGGCCCGTTCCTGCTCGGTGGCTTCTGGACATCCGTCGCGGCGCTGCCGCTCATCGTCTGAGAACGGCGGCCTACTCGATCGGAACGTCGATCGGGCAGGCCACCGGTGCTCGCGGAGCCGAGTTACTCGGCGCTTGGCGGAGTGGTCATGCTGAGCACGTCGAGCGCCGTGTCCAGCTGTTCGAGCGTGACCTCGCCGCGCTCGACGAAGCCGAGGTCGATGACCGCCTCGCGCACCGTGATGCCCTGTGCCACCGAGTGCTTCGCGATCTTCGCTGCCGCTTCGTACCCGATGATCTTGTTCAGCGGGGTCACGATCGAAGGCGACGACTCTGCAAGCGAGCGTGCCCGTTCGATGTTCGCTTGGAGGCCGCGCACGGTCTTGTCGGCGAGGGCCCTGGTCGCGTTGGAGAGCAGCCGGATGGACTCGAGCAGCGCCGTGCCCATCACCGGAATCGCGACGTTGAGCTCGAACGCGCCCGACGCGCCGCTGACCGCGATCGTGGCGTCGTTGCCGATGACACGCGCGGCGACCATCAGCGTCGCCTCCGGGATGACCGGGTTGACCTTGCCCGGCATGATCGACGATCCCGGCTGCAGGTCGGGGATGTGCAGCTCGCCGAGTCCCGTGTTCGGGCCGGAGCCCATCCAGCGCAGGTCGTTGCAGATCTTCGTGAGGCTCACGGCGATCGTCCGCAGCGCTCCGGATGCCTCGACAAGGCCGTCGCGGTTCGCCTGAGCCTCGAAGTGGTTGCGGGCCTCCGTGACCGGCAGCTCCGTCTCCTGCGTGAGCAGCCGGATCACCAGCTGCGGAAAGCCGGCTGGCGTGTTGATGCCGGTGCCGACTGCCGTGCCGCCGAGCGGTACCTCGGCGACACGGGGGAGTGCCGCCTGAACGCGTTCGATGCCCAGCCGCATCTGCGCCGCGTAGCCCCCGAACTCCTGGCCCAAGGTGACCGGTGTGGCATCCATGAGGTGCGTGCGGCCGGACTTGACGGCATCCTTCCAGAGCTCGGCCTTCTCCTCGAATGCGACCGCGAGGTGGTCGAGCGCGGGGATCAGGTCGTCGATGAGTGCGCCGGTGACCGCGATGTGCACCGAGGTCGGGAACACGTCGTTCGAGGACTGAGAGGCGTTGACGTGATCGTTCGGATGCACCGGCCGGCCGAGGCGGCGAGATGCCAGCGTCGCCAGCACCTCGTTCATGTTCATGTTCGACGAGGTGCCGCTGCCGGTCTGGTAGACGTCGATCGGGAACTCGCCGTCGTGCGCTCCGGTGATCACCTCGTCGGCGCTGGCGGCGATGGCGTCGGCCACGTCACGATCGAGAACACCGAGCTCGGCGTTCGCCAGCGCCGCGGACTTCTTGATGCGGGCCAGCGCCGCGATCTGCGTGGACTCGAGTGTCGAACCCGAGATCGGGAAATTCTCCACGGCCCGCTGCGTCTGGGCGCTGTACAGGGCGTCGCGCGGCACCCGCACCTCGCCCATCGTGTCGTGCTCGATGCGGAACCCGGCGGCCTCGCCGGGAGTCTGGCTGTTCATTCCTTGGGATCCCTTGATCGCGTGCATTCGTGGTGGTCGTGTGCATCGTGGATGCTGCCGGCTGCGCCGCCGTCGGCGCCGAGCGGGTCTATGCGGCGATGACGTCCTCGCCTATCGCGAAGTCCGCCTCTACGGCGCCGCTGGTCAGCCGGTAGTTCGCACCTACTATGGCGAGCTCGCCGTCCGCAACGGCCTGTGCGACGATCTCGCTGCGGCGCAACAACTCGGCGACGGTGTCGCGTAGATGTTCGCGACCGGCACGGGCAGCGTCGACTGCAGCCGGGTCCGTCGCCTCACCGGCGACGCGACGCACGGCCGGGACGATCGGTGCGATGAGGCCGGCGATGTTGGGCGGCAGTGGGGCGGCTCCCGGTGCGGAGGAATCGATGGCCGCGCGCACCGCTCCGCACGACTCGTGGCCGAGTACCACGAGCAGGGGCGTGTGTAGAAGAGCGACGGCGTACTCGATCGTGCCGAGCGCGGCCTGCGTGACGACCTGGCCCGCGTTGCGCATCACGAAGACGTCGCCGAGTCCCTGGTCGAAGACCACCTCGGGCGCCACGCGGGAGTCGCTGCATCCGAGGATCACCGCCACAGGCGCTTGCGATGCCGAGGTCTCGGCTCGACGGGCGGCATCCTGGTGTTCGTGACGGGAGGCGGATGCGACGAATCGCGCGTTGCCCTCGATCAGCTGCTTCCAGGCATCCGCGGGTCTGCTGTCGGTCATCCGTGTTCCTTCGCGTCGGTGGCGAGTTGCCGGCTCACGGCATCCGCCAGTTGGGTGAATTCCTGAGTGTCGGCCGTGCCGTAGAGCACCACGGTGCTCGCGCCCCTGGTGGCCGAAAGCGCGTACTGCACGTCGCCCACATCGCGGCTGGACTGCCGGTTGTCGTAGATGCTCCACGTCACGCCGTCGACGGTGGTACTGCTGACCGGGTTCGAGTTCGCCACTTGGCCGGCCAGCCAGGTGGCATTCGCGTGGAAACCCTGAACCATGCCGATGTACTGCTGCGACGGCGTGATCAGCCCGACGTACCACTCGTCCACACGGTCGTCCGTCTGCTGGCGCAACTGCGCGGAGTTCGACTTCCAGTCCGACGGAAGCTTCGGGGTGATGAGCGGGTCTGGCTCGGTGCCGGCGCCCTGCTGCGCGATCTTGATGTAGTCCACGTTCTTCACCGCGTCGGGTGTCGGCCGTGGCACCATGAGCACGATCACGACGACGAGCGCGAGCGTGGCCAGCAGGGAGTAGATCAGATTGTTGACGGTCTGCCGTCGCCGGTGATCGGCGGAGGTCTGCGCCTTGCGTCTCGCCGTCTCGCCCGGCGTCTCCGGCCGGCCGAGCTCGGCGACGATCGGATGTTCGTTCCTTGCCATGGCCGCTAGACGGGATCCTCTCGAGGTGCGTCGGCGTTTGCCGCGCGATCCACTCCGGCCCGCGCGGCGTCGAGCCTCGCCTTGGCCCCGATGAGCCACTCCTCGCAGCGCCGTGCGAGTGCTTCACCGCGCTCCCAGAGCGATAGGGACTCCTCGAGGGTCGAAGTGCCCTGCTCCAGACGTGACACCACACCGATCAGCTCGTCGCGCGCCTGCTCGTAGCTGAGGTCGGACGTGCTGGCATCGCTGCCGGACACCGGAGAACCCGATGCCGGAGAGTCGAGTGCGGTGGGGTCGGAGGGCATGTCTTCCATCCTAGGAGCGGGTCGCCGCAGACGGGCTGGGTGTCGATGAGGCTGGGGAACGCTGGGCGGAGGGTGCGCCTGTGGACGCATCCTCCGGCGACTCCTCGCCAGGTGAAGGAAGCTCGCCCATCGAGGTCGCCCGCATCCGTCCTTTCGCGAGTGCCACCAGAAGTGACGACCCGTTCGGCGCATCCTCCGGGCTCCGCACGATGCCGTCGGGGCCCTGCACGATCGCGTACCCGCGGTCGAGGGTGCTCCGCGGCGACAGTGCACGCAGGCGAACGGACAACTCGCGCGTCGTGTTCTCCGCGCGCTCGACGCAACGCTCGACCAGCTCTGCTCCGCGGGCCACATACCGAGTGAGCTCCTCGGCCCGGGAGGCGACGATCCACTCATGGGACGCCAGCGCCGGGCGAGATCGCAGCTGGGCGATGCGGTCGACCTCGTGGGAGAGCAATGCCGTCACCCTGGTGGTCATGCGCATCGACGCCTGCTGAACCCGAAGCAGCTCCTCCGCCACGTCGGGGACCACGCGTTTGGCGGCGTCTGTCGGCGTCGAGGCTCGAAGGTCGGCGACATCGTCGAGGATCGGCCGGTCGTTCTCGTGCCCGATCGCACTCACCAGCGGCGTGGTGCAGGCGGCCGCGGCGCGCACGAGGCTCTCGTCGCTGAACGGAAGCAGATTCTGGAAGTCGCCGCCGCCGCGCGCGACGATGATGACGTCGACCTCGGGGTCGGCATCCAGTTCGCGGATGCCGGCTGTCACATCGCCCGCGGACCGGTCGCCCTGTACAGCGGCATGCCGCACCCGGAACCGCACAGCGGGCCAGCGTAGTTGCGCATTGCGCAGAACATCCTTCTCGGCGTCGGAGTCCTTGCCGGTGACCAGTCCGATGCAGCGGGGGAGGAAGGGGAGCGGCTTCTTGCGGGTCTGCTCGAAGAGGCCCTCCCGACGGAGCTGCGCTCGCAGTCGCTCCAGCCGTTCCAGCAGGTCGCCGAGCCCGACGTGACGCATGTCGAAGACCTGCATCGTGAGCGTGCCGCCCTTGAACCAGTAGTTCGGCTTGATCAGCGCGACGACGCGGTCACCCTGCTTCAGGTCGGCCGGGATGCGGGAGCGGGTGGACGACCAGAGCGTGAACGATATCGTCGCATCGGCGTCGCAGTCCTTGAGCTTGCCGTAGACGTTGCCGCCCGAGACGCCCCACTGCGTGATCTCTCCCTCGACCCAGACGCTTCCGAGCCGGTCGATGTAGTCGCGCAGCTTGCCGGCCAGAATGGCGACCGGCCACGGCGCCTCGACCGTGGGCAGGGCATCCGGCACGCTCAGTTCCCTCCACTGTTGTCAACTTAGAATCACACGTGTGAGCGACACGACGATCGACCTGGCGATGCCGCGCGTTCCCGGCGTTCGGGGCAGGCTCAAGAATAACCCGGTGGTCGGACGCAAACGGGTGTTGCTGGCCGCCCCCCGTGGATACTGCGCGGGTGTGGATAGAGCCGTCATCGCCGTCGAGAAGGCGCTCGAGCGCTTTGGGGCACCGGTTTATGTGCGCAAGCAGATCGTGCACAACGTCCACGTCGTCTCGACGCTCGAGAAGCGGGGTGCGATCTTCGTCGACGACGTCGATCAGGTTCCCGAAGGTGCGCACGTCGTTTTCAGCGCGCACGGAGTCGCGCCCTCCGTCGTGCAGGCAGCGGCCGATCGTGGACTGCGTGCCATCGACGCCACCTGCCCGCTCGTGACGAAGGTGCATCGTGAGGCGGTGCGGTTCGCGCGCGACGACTACGAGATCCTGCTGATCGGCCACGCCGGGCACGAAGAGGTCGAGGGCACGGCCGGCGAGGCGCCGGAGCACGTGACCCTGGTGAACGGTCCGGACGACGTGGACGCGCTGCAGGTGCGGGATCCGGAGCGGGTGGTATGGCTGTCGCAGACCACGCTGTCCGTCGACGAGACGATGGAGACGGTGCGTCGCCTGCGCGAGCGGTTCCCGAAGCTCGCCGACCCGCCGAGCGACGACATCTGCTATGCCACCCAGAACCGCCAGGTCGCCATCAAGAAGGTGGCGCAGGAGGCGGATCTCGTTCTCGTCGTCGGTTCCGCGAACTCGTCGAACTCGGTGCGGCTCGTCGAGGTGGCGCTGGAGAACGGGGCGCGGGCAGCGCATCGCGTGGACTACGCCAGCGAGGTCGAGCAGGAGTGGCTCGATGGCGTGACCACCGTGGGCGTCACGAGTGGGGCATCCGTGCCAGAGGTGCTGGTGCGGGAGTTGCTCGACGATCTCTCGGAGGCCGGCTACGACGATGTCGAGATCGTCAAGACCGCCGAGGAAGACCTGATGTTCTCGTTGCCGAAGGAACTGCGACGCGATGAGACGGGTACGCAGGATGCCCGCGCACTGGGTGGTCGGGAACGGGGCGGTCTGGAACCGGGCGACCTGGAACGGGGCGACCTGGAACGGGGAGGTCCAGCCCGATGAGCGATTCCACCCCGCGTCCCCGTCCGCAGTACGGCGAGTACGCGACAGCGGAGCAGCAGCGTGCGGCGGTCAAGGCGCCGGAGACGAACCCGCACTACTCTCCGCCCGACGAACACCCGTCGCAGGCTCCGCAGCCGTCGCCGTTCCACCCGGATGCCGTTGAGCGGCCCACGCCGCCGCAGGCGCCGGATGCCGGCAATCCTGCCGACTCGTCGGCGGGCCTCCGGCATCCTGTCGACCGCATGGCCACCATCGCGCTGCTGATGCTCGGCCTCTTCAACGTGATCACCACTATCACCGGCCGCGACGGCATCGCCGGTCAGATCGACAGCGCCTACCACAGCATGGGACTGACCGGCGACTATGTCGTGACGCCCCTGACCGGAACGGTCGCCGATGTCGTCGCCATCGCATTCCTCGCCCTCTGGGTGGTGGCGGCCGGGCTGTCAAGCTGGACGATGCTGCGCGGCAGAATCGCGTTCTGGATACCCCTGGCGGCCGGTTTCCTGGCCAGCCTGGCGAGCGTCGTCGGCTATCTCATCCTGTTCCTGCACGACCCGACGTTCCTGGCCTACCTGCAGCGCATGTGAGGTTGTGCATTACTCGGGAGGCGCGGTGCATGCGAGAAGGGCGTCGACTCGACGCCGACGCCCTTCTCGCGACGCGCTACGTCGCTTCTGCCCGACTACGTCTACTTGCCGGAGAGGGACTGACCGGCCGAGCCGAGCTGCTGCGTCGCCTCGATGACGCGCTGGGCCATGGCGGTCTCGGCGACCTTGCCCCAGGCACGCGGGTCGTACTGCTTCTTGTTCCCGACCTCGCCGTCGATCTTGAGCACGCCCGAGTAGTTCTCGAACATGTACCCGGCCACGGAACGCGTGAATGCGTACTGCGTGTCGGTGTCGATGTTCATCTTGATCACGCCGTTCGCCACAGCCTGGGCGATCTCCTCGTCGCTTGATCCGGAGCCGCCGTGGAAGACCAGGTCGAGCGGCTTCGGGCCGGTGCCGAAATGCGTCTCGATGCCCTGCTGGATCTCACCGAGGAGTTCGGGGCGCAGCTTCACGTTGCCCGGCTTGTACACGCCGTGCACGTTGCCGAAGGTGAGGGCAGCGATGTAACGGCCGTTCTCGCCGAGGCCGAGCGCCTCGACGGCCTTGGTCACGTCGCCCACAGTGGTGTACAGCGCATCGTTGGTGCCCTCGTGCTTGACGCCGTCCTCCTCGCCACCGACAACACCGATCTCGACCTCGAGGATCGCGTTGATCGCCCGGGTTCGCTTGAGCATCTCCTGTGCGATCTCGAGGTTCTCGTCCAGCGGCACGGCTGAGCCGTCCCACATGTGCGACTGGAAGATCGGGTTATGGCCGGCCTTGACCTCTTCTTCCGATGCGGCGATCAGAGGCAGCACGAAGTCTTCGAGCGCCGGCTTCGGACAGTGGTCGGTGTGCAGGGCCACGGTGATCGGATAGCTCTTCGCGACCTCGGTCGCGAATCTGGCGAACGCGAGCGCGCCGGTCGCACGCGCCTTCACGGTCTGGCCGGCGAAGTAGTCTGCGCCGCCGGTGGTGACCTGGATGATGCCGTCGGACCCGGCCTCGGTGAGGCCCTGCAGAATCGCGTTGATCGACTGGGAGGATGCCGCGTTGATCGCCGGGTAGGCGAACCCGCCCTTCTTCGCTCGATCGAGCATTTCGGCGTACTGTTCCGGGGTCGCGATGGGCATGACGTCTCCTCATGTAGCTAAGGCGGGGTCTGTTAAGAGGTCGCGACCGAGTCTAGAGGCGATTGAGGTGAGAGCCCCGCGAGCTTGCTCGTGGGGCCGAGCCGATTGAGTCTGTGAGCGCGAAGCGGCGATAGAGGCGATTGAGGTGAGAGCCCCGCGAGCTTGCTCGTGGGGCCGAGCCGATTGAGTCTGTGAGCGCGAAGCGGCGATAGAGGCGATTGAGGTGAGAGCCCCGCGAGCTTGCTCGTGGGGCCGAGCCGATCGAGCCCTTCAACCGGCATCGTCGCGATGGCCGGTGAGGCGTCCTGGATACCGCAGAAGCGCAGACGAGATCGAGCGACCGGTTCACGCTCGGTGAAGAATCGCGAATCATTCACCCAAGTGCCCCCGGGAGATTCCCGATCTGCTCGTAGCGTAGAACGCGAACGATACCGAGTCCCACTAGCAGGAACACGCGGGCGAGCGGCGGCACGGAGTTTGACCGCACCTCGGATCGCAGCAACTGATTTCGCAGGAACCAACTCATTTCGCAGGAACTAAGGAGCGCTTGTGCCCAGCGACCTGATCGATCGGCCGACAGACCTGGAAGGTCTTACCCGCGAAGACGCCCGGCCTGACGAAGTGCACCAGGCGGCGGTGCTCCGGCCGGACCGCAACCTCGCCCTCGAGCTGGTGCGTGCGACGGAGGCCGCGGCCATCCGAGCCACACCGTGGATCGGCAAGGGGCGGAAGAATGATGCCGACGGTGCCGCCGTCGATGCCATGCGTGCGTTCCTGGCCACTGTCGACTTCGACGGCGTTGTCGTCATCGGCGAGGGCGAGAAGGACCACGCACCGATGCTCTTCAACGGCGAGCATGTCGGCACCGGGCGAGGGCCCGCGTGCGACATCGCAGTCGACCCGATCGACGGTACGTCGCTCACGGCGGCGGGTCGGCAGAACGCGCTATCGGTCATCGCAGTGAGCGATCGCGACACGATGCTGGATGCTTCCGGCGTGTTCTACATGGACAAGATCGTCACCGGACCGGAGGGCGCCGGCGTCGTCGACATCCGCAAGCCTGTGGGAGAGAACCTGCGTGCGCTGGCTCGCGCGCTCGGCAAGCAGATCGGGGAGCTCCGGGTCGCGGTGCTCGATCGTCCGCGTCACGCCGGACTGATCGAGGAGATCAGGGAGGCCGGCGCCGGCACACGGCTGATGCTCGACGGCGATGTGGCAGGCGGCATCAACGCGGCGCGCCATGACTCGCGCATCGATGCGTGCATCGGAATCGGCGGGAGCCCGGAGGGCATCACGACGGCGTGTGCCCTGAAAGCGCTCGGCGGGTTCATGCAGGCACGTCCGGCGCCCCGCGACGACGAGGAGCGAGAGCGGGCTGTCGCGTCCGGGCTCGACCCCGAGCGGGTGTACGAGCTCGAGGATCTCGTGGCCGGCGACAACACTATCTTCGTGGCCACCGGCGTCACCGACGGCGGCCTGGTGGACGGCGTGCGGCGTGAGGGTCAGCTCATCCGCACTAGCAGCATCGTGCTCCGCTCCACCTCGGGCACGGTGCGCCGCATCTCGGCAGAACACCTCGTCTCGAAGTGGTGGTGATCGGCGCTCGGGCCCTGGAGCACTAACGACAGGGATCAGTGCCGGTGGTCGCCTATGGCGATCGGTTCAGCGTGCCGGTCGTCGAGCTCCGACGCAGATTCGAGCGCACCGACGAGCTCGAACGCCGTCAGTTCGCGCGGCGACTCCTCGAGGCCGCCGAGCGAGGGGATGACTTTCGACTCGTCGAGCGCGCCCAGCTTGCGGGCAGACGGCAGCACCTGCCGTTCCAGGGAGCCCACGAACTTGTTGTAGTCGTTGACGGTTCCCTTGATCGACCTGCCCAGCTTGTCGATATGCGCAGCCGTCGTCGCCAGGCGTGAGTACAGCTCGCGGCTGAGGTCGAACAGCAGTTTCGCGTCTTGCGTCAGCACGTCTTGCTGCCAGCTGAACGCCACCGTCTTCAGCACCGACCACAGCGTGACGGGGGATGCCAGCGCCACGCGCTTGCCGAACGCGAACTCCATGATGGTGGGATCGGCCTCCATCGCCCCCGAGACGAGTGACTCGCTGGGGATGAACGCGATGACCATCTCGGGTGAGGCATCCAGACCCTCCCAGTACGCCTTGCTGCCCAGCGTCGTGATGTGATCGCGCACGGCCTTCACGTGCTGCTTCATCAGCGCGGCGCGGCGGGCTGCTTCCTCGCCGGCGGCCGTCGCCGGGATCTGGCTCGCCTCCAGGAACGCGTTGAAGGGCGCTTTCGCGTCGACGGCGATGTTCTTGCCGCCTGGCAGGTGCACGACCATGTCCGGCCGACCTGCACCGGCATCCGAACTGATGCTCGACTGCACGTCGAAGTCGACACGTTCCAGCAGCCCTGCGGCCTCGACGACACTGCGCAGCTGAGTCTCGCCCCATACGCCTCTCGTGCTGTTCGAGCGCAGTGCAGAAGCCAGTGCTTCGGCCGTGCCGCGCAGGCGCTCCTCCGACTCCGATGCCGACCTCAGCTGCTGCGTGAGTTCGCCGTGCTGCCTGCTGCGCTGCTCCTCGAGGTCGGTGACCTTCTTCTGCATGCCCTGCAGCGACTCCCGCACCGGAGCGAGCGCCTCGAGCACCTTGCTCTCAGCATGCTCGCGCTCGCGCTGTGCCGTGAGTTCTTGCCGCTGCCGCTCGGCCAGCTCCTCGTACTGCTGCTGCTGGCGTCGGATGCCCTCGCGCAGTCCATCGGCCGTCGCCGTCACGGCGGCGAGCTGTTCGCGCAAAGAGGTCTGGGCCGCCTGCTCCTGCGCCCGAACCTCGGCCAGCTGAATCGCGTGCCGTGCCTCGATCACCTCGGGAGACTCGGTCGTCGCCGGCACCTGAACGCCTCGCCGGCCGTAGACGACGGCGCCGAACACGCCGGCCGTACCCCCGACGAGAAGGCCGATGATGAGGAAGAGAGCGTCCATGTGCCCATGGTCGCAGGCACCGCCGACATCCGATTGAGGCCCGCCCATGGATGCTGGCATCCATGGGCGGGCCGATTTAGGATGTTGAGCGGCGAAGCCGTGATCACATCCGATTGAGCGGTTGTGGATGCTGGCATCCGTGGGCGGGCCGATTGAGGATGTTGAGCGGCGAAGCCGCGATCACATCCGATTCATGCGACGTCGAACGACAACGATGAGCACATCGCCCCGAGCCGGTGCGGTGCGACTCAGGCCGCAGCGGCGACCTCGCCGATGTGACCGATTCGCACGGGCACGTTGGCGGCCAACTCCTCCAGCGAGTGAGCGCCGTGGCGCCCTGCCGCGTGCACGATGATCGCTGCGCAGGCCTCCGCGTCGGCGAGCGCCTCGTGGTGATGGAAAGCCTCGAAACCCGCGGCCATCGCGGCTACGGGCAGACGGTATGAGTCGAGCGAGTAGGTCTTGCGTGCGACCTGCAGGCTGCATAGGTAGTCGTATCCGGGGCAACGGATGCCGGTGGCCGCGCATGCGCCGCGGATCACGCCCATGTCGAAGCCCGCGTTGTGTGCGACGAAGGCGTCGCCGCCGGCGAAGCCGATGAGGTCGGCGAACTGCTCGGCCCAGTCACGGGCATCCGTCACGTCGCACGCCTGAATTCCGTGGATGCGGACGTTCCATTCCAGGAAAGCGTCGTGCCCGGGCGGCGGTTTGATCAGCCAGTTCGCGGTGTCGACCACGCGACCGTCGCGCACCTTGACGAGGCCGACCGAACAGGCCGATGCGCTGCTGGAATTCGCGGTTTCGAAGTCGATGGCGGTGAAGTCCAGTGGCACGCCGCCATGCTCGCACGCATGCAGTCGATGTCCTGGCACCGCTCCGGCGTGCCTGAGACACGCCATCGAACGGGAGTGTCGCGACCGATTTCGAGAAGATGCTTGCGGCCGGAATTCTCACGATATATCGTGTTCGAGGTTTCGCGATATATCGTGAGACGGCATCGCCTGTCCGGAGCTCGACACTGCTCGATTCCGCTGACAACAGAACGCGTACCGCAATGTCGGCGGTATGCCCCACAATGTAACGATCCCTCCGGCATCGCCACGCACCGCCTGCCGACGCAACGCATCCATCGGAGTCTTCTGTGCTGCTCAAACTTCTCGTCCGCTCTCTGAAGCCGTACAAGTGGCTTCTGGTCGGCGTGCTGGTCTTCCAGTTCGCGTCGGCCCTGGCCAGTCTTTTCCTGCCCAGCCTCAACGCCGACATCATCGACAACGGCGTCGCCAAGGGCGATACCGGCTACATCTGGCGCACCGGCACGCTGATGCTGGTCATCTCGTTCGGCCAGATCGTGGCCTCGGTCATCGCAACGTATTTCGCGGCCATGGCGTCGATGCGCGCGGGGCGAGACATCCGCGACCGGATCTTCGACCGGGTCTCCGCATTCTCCGAGCGCGAGGTCTCGTCGTTCGGTCCCGGATCCCTCATCACCAGGAACACGAACGACGTGCAGCAGGTGCAGATGCTGGCCATGATGTCGGCGACGTTCCTGGTCTCCGCCCCGCTGCTGGCGATCGGCGGCATCATCCTGGCGCTGCGCCAGAGCCTCAGTCTTTCCTGGCTGATCGCCGTCGCCGTGCCCGTGCTCCTGATCGTGGCCACACTGATCATCAGTCGAATGGTGCCGCTTTTCCGCAGCTACCAGAAGAAGCTCGACGCGGTGAACCGGGTGATGCGCGAACAGTTGACAGGCATCCGCGTCGTGCGCGCGTTCGTGCGCGAACCGATCGAAGAGGAGCGCTTCCGCGACGCGAACACCGACATCATGGTCGTTGGACGCAAGGTCGGGTCGCTCTTCGTACTGCTGTTCCCTGCGGTCATGCTCATCCTGAACGTGACGGTGATCGGTGTGATCTGGTTCGGCGGCATCAAGGTCGGAGCCGGCGAGGTGCAGATCGGCACGTTGTTCGCGTTCATGCAGTACGTGATGATCATCCTCTCCGGTGTGATGATGGCGAGCTTCATGACGATGATGATCCCCCGCGCCGCGGTCTCCGCCGAGCGCATCAGTGAGGTGCTCGACACCGACTCGTCGCTCGAAAGAGCCGATCGCCCGGTCTCCGAGTTCCCCGCGCCGGGAACGGTCGAGTTGGCGGATGCCTCGTTCACCTACCCCGGAGCCGAGCATCCGGTGCTCTCCGGCATCAGCTTCACGGCGAACCCGGGTGAGACCGTCGCCATCGTCGGATCGACGGGCGCGGGCAAGACCACCCTGATCTCGTTGCTTCCGCGGCTATTCGATGTCACCGACGGCGCAGTACTGGTCAACGGGGTCGACGTGCGCGGCGCAGATCTGGCCGCCCTGTGGCGGACCATCGGCCTCGTGCCGCAGCGCCCCTTCCTCTTCACCGGCACAGTCGCCTCCAACCTGCGGTTCGGGCGCGAGGAAGCAACCGACGACGAGCTGTGGCGGGCGCTTTCCATCGCGCAGGGAAGCGACTTCGTTGCCCAGATGGAGGGGGGCCTGGACGCCAGAATCGCCCAGGGCGGCACCAATGTCTCGGGCGGGCAGCGGCAACGGCTGGCGATCGCGCGAGCCATCGTTCATCGGCCGCGCATCCTGGTCTTCGACGACTCGTTCTCGGCGCTCGACCTCGCGACGGATGCCCGCCTCAGGCAGGCGCTGTGGCGCGAACTCCCCGAGGTGACCAAGATCGTCGTCGCGCAGCGCGTCTCCACGATCACGGATGCCGACCGCATCGTCGTGCTCGACGACGGCCGCATGGTCGGCCTCGGTACACACGACGAACTCCTGTCATCGAACGACACGTATCGGGAGATCGTGGAATCACAGCTCGGAGTGGAGGCAGGACGATGAGCGCCGCCCAGAAGACCCGGAGGAGCCGGGCGACGGCCAAGAGCGCGGTGACGACGGAGCTCACACCCGAGGAGAAGCTCGAACTGGAGCTCGCCGAGCAGGCGAGGCTGAGGGCCGACGACTGGAGCGGTGGGGTCGCACCGGGTAAGGCGTCGAACTTCGGCCCGTCGTTCCGGCGGCTCATCGGGCTGCTGAAGCCGAACGCGGTGGCGTTCATCGTGGCGTCTTTCCTCGGCGCCATCGGCGTCGCGCTGACGGTGATCGCGCCGAAGGTCCTCGGCGAGGCGACGAACATCCTGTTCGAGGGCGTCGTCTCGAAGCAACTCCCAGCCGGCGCCACCAAGCAGCAGGTGGTCGAGCAGCTCAACCATGCCGGCCAGCACGATCTCGCCAACATCGTGCAGGCCATGCAGAACCTCGTGCCCGGCCACGGCGTCGACTTCGTGCGGCTCAGTCAGGTGCTCGTCATCGTGCTCGCGTTGTACTGCGCCTCGTCTGTGCTCGGCTGGTTGCAGGGCTACATGATCAACGTGATCATGGTGCGCACCATGTGGCGGCTTCGCGAGCAGGTCGAGGCGAAGATCAACCGGCTTCCACTGAGCTACTTCGACCGGGTGCAGCGTGGTGAGCTCATCTCGCGGGTCACGAACGACATCGACAACATCACCCAGATGATGCAGCAGTCGCTGTCGAGTGCTCTCACCAGCGTGCTGACGGTGCTCGGCGTGCTCATCCTGATGCTGTCCATCTCATGGCAGCTCACGCTCGTCGCGCTTGTGGCGCTCCCGCTGATGGCCATCATCTTCGGCGTCATCGGCCCGCGATCGCAGAAGGCGTTCGGCATCCAGTGGCGCAAGGTCGGACGGCTCAACGCACGCGTCGAGGAGTCGTTCTCCGGCCACGCTCTGGTCAAGGTGTTCGGCCGCGAGGAGAGTTCTCGGGCTGCATTCCGTTCCGAGAACGAGGAGCTGTACCAGGCGTCGTTCAAAGCGCAGTTCCTGTCGAACACGATGATGCCGGCCATGATGTTCATCGGGAACCTCACCTACGTTGGCATCGCCGTGCTCGGCGCGCTCATGGTCGCCGGAGGCCAGCTCAGGCTCGGCGACGTTCAGGCGTTCATCCAGTACTCGCAGCAGTTCACTCAGCCGCTGTCGCAGCTGGGCGGCATGGCGGCCGTCGTCCAGTCGGGTACGGCATCCGCCGAGCGCGTGTTCGAGCTGCTCGACCAGGACGAGCAGGAGCCCGATGCGGTCGACGCTCCAGCCCCGGTGGACGGCGACGGCACGATCGAGTTCGAGCACGTGTCATTCTCGTACAGCCCCGACCGGCCTCTCATCACCGACCTTTCCTTCCGGGTGGAGCCGGGCCAGACGGTCGCCATCGTGGGCCCGACCGGTGCAGGCAAGACGACGCTGGTGAACCTGATCATGCGGTTCTACGAACTAGACGGCGGACGCATCCTGCTGAACGGGCAGAACATCGCCGACCTCACCCGACACGACATCCGGGCGAAGACCGGCATGGTGCTGCAGGATCCGTGGCTGTTCGCGGGGACCATCAGGGAGAACATCCGCTACGGGCGTGCGGATGCCACAGATGACGACATACTCCAGGCCGCTGCGGCGACCTATGTCGACCGTTTCGTGCACTCGTTGCCTGATGGCTACGACACGGAGCTCGACGAGGACGCCTCGAACGTGTCGGCGGGTGAGAAGCAGCTGATCACGATCGCGCGCGCGTTCGTGGCGAAGCCGAGCGTGCTCATCCTCGACGAGGCGACGAGCTCCGTCGACACGCGCACCGAACTGCTGCTGCAGCACGCGATGAACGCGCTGCGACAGGGCCGCACATCGTTCGTGATCGCCCACCGGTTGTCGACCATCCGCGATGCCGACCTCATTCTCGTGATGGAGCACGGCGACATCGTCGAGCAGGGCACGCACGAGCAGCTGATCGCGGCGAACGGTGCCTACTACCGGCTGTACAACGCGCAGTTCCAGCAGGCGGCGACGGATCTCGACGAGGAGTTCGCGGGCATCCAAGATCCGCTCGGGCAAGAGGCGCGGGAGATCGCGGAGCTCGACGAGCCGGATGCCGCGGTGGTCGACTGACGTACCTGCACGGCAGGGCTGAATGACCCGCCCGGATCAGGTGCCGGCTCCTTCGATCGAGGTGCCGGCACCAGCCGTATCGTGAGCACATGCGCTCACGCGATTCGAAGTTCGAACATGCCCGGTCGTTCGGCGGCGTCGCCGACGTGTACGAGGCGTCCCGGCCCGGGTATCCGGCAGAGGCCGTGGAATGGCTCGTTCGGACCGGACAATCGCGTGTGGTGGACGTCGGTGCCGGAACAGGCAAGCTGACGCGTGCGCTGGTAGCAGGCGGCCGCGAGGTCGTCGCGGTGGATCCGTCTGCACAGATGCTGGAGATACTCCGCTCCACGGTTCCCGGCGTCGAGACGCTCGTCGGCACGGGGGAACGGATGCCGCTTCCCGACGAATCAGTCGATGCAGTCACGTTCGCGCAGGCCTGGCACTGGGTCGACGCGCCGGTCGCATCCGTCGAAGCGGGCCGGGTGCTCAAGCCCGGCGGCACCCTCGGCCTGATCTGGAACATGCGCGACGAGCGCGTCGACTGGGTGCGTGAGCTGGGTGTCGCGATGCATGCGGATGGCGATCAGTACACAACAGGCATGAACACGGACCCGCAGGTGCACGCGCCCTTCGGCGAGCCCGATACTGCGTCGTTCGAATGGACCCAGCCCGTCGATCGTGACGGACTCATCGATCTTGTGCGCTCCCGCAGCTATTACGCGGTGATGGCACCGCCGCAGCAGGAGAGCACGCTGCGGGCGGTGCGCGAGCTCCTCTCGACGCATCCTCAGATCGCCGGCAGCGAGACGATCGAGCTGCCCTACGTGACGCTCGCGTTCCGATACGTGCGCCCGTGACGTAAGCGTACGTTCACCGACAACGATCCTTCAGTCAACGGGCACGGAGCTCCATCAGCGCTGCGGGTGTCATGCCCGTCAGAGACACGCACTCCCTGGTTAGGTGCGGTTGGTCGGCGAACCCGGTGATCGCGGCAGCGTCGGCGAGCGAGCCCGAACGCTCGTGCGCGACGAGAAAGCGCTGAAAGCGGTCGATGCGCTGCAGCGTCTTCGGCCCGTAGCCCACATCGGCGGTGAACAGGCGCTGCAGATGGCGGCGGCTGACGCCGAGCTCGTCCGCGAGCCCGCCGACCGTGACGCCGGGATTCCGCATCCGCCGTGCAGCGTGGGCGGAGATACGACGCTGCGAGACATCCTGCGCCACGGCCGTCGCGAAGCGCAACACCGCGCTCATCGCGTCGCCTGAGGTGCCGGCGCTCTCGACCGCACTGAGCGCGTCTCGCACGAAGGCGGAGCGGGAAGATGCCGAGCGCACGGTCCAGGCATCCGCAGCGTCCAGCCGGGAGTTCCGGATCTCGCTGAGCGGAACCCCGAAGGCCGCACCTCCGAAGCCGGGGCCGAATCGCACGCCGACGAAGACCGTGCTCTCGCCGAACGAGGTGGAGTTCGCCATCGTGTCGGGTCCGGCGACCACGACACCGACGCCGGATGCCCAGATCAGGTCGGTGCAGGCATCCGGCAGCACCAGCGCGACGCCCGCTGTGCTGCGCTCGCCGTCTCGATCGGACGTGCGGGTCCAGACGCAGTCCACGATCCCGGCCAGGGGCGCGGGAGCGGGGTACTCGGCATACCCGAGCGGAAGCGGCATGGCGGCAGCTTCGCACATCGTCGGCCGATCCGCGCCGGTGCGCCTCTGCGAGATCCTGTCCGATTCGTTCAAGACGGTCGGGGCCGCATGCGATTCACTGGCAGCAGAACGGCGAGCCGCTGACGGTTCGCGCGAAAGGAGAATCGTGTTCCTCGGACTTCGCACAGTCATCCATTCCGCACCCGACCTCGACGCCGCGAAGACGTGGTGGTCCGGGGTGCTGGGGGCACCGCCCTACTACGACGACGGCTTCTACGTGGGGTACAGCGTCGGCGGATACGAACTGGGACTCATCAAGGCAGGCGACCCCGCCTCGGGCCCGAACGTCTACTGGGGCGTCGCCGACGCCGACGCGGCAGTGGAGCAGCTGGTCGCTGCCGGTGCCGCCGTCGTTGAGTCGGTGCAGAACGTGGGTGGCGATATCCGCACTGCATTGCTCGCCGATCCGTCCGGCGCCCGCTTCGGTGTGATCGAGAATCCGGAGTTCGCCGTAGAACCAATCGAGTCGCGCGGCCCAGGGCGCTGATCGCGGCCGCCTGGCCGCTCCGGTCGCCGGATACGATGGATGCCCGTGGCTCTCACTATCGGCATCGTCGGCCTGCCCAACGTCGGCAAGTCCACTCTCTTCAACGCGCTGACCAAGAACCAGGTGCTCGCTGCGAACTACCCGTTCGCAACGATCGAGCCGAACATCGGCGTGGTGAACCTGCCCGACCCCCGCCTGCAGGTGCTGTCGGACCTGTTCCATTCGGAGCGGATCGTGTCGGCGACGGTCAGCTTCGTCGACATCGCCGGCATCGTCCGCGGAGCATCGACAGGCGAGGGCCTAGGCAACCAATTCCTCGCGAACATCCGGGAGGCGGATGCCATCGCGCAGGTCGTGCGCGGATTCGCCGACCCCGACGTCGTGCACGTGGAGGGCGAGGTGAACCCGGCCGGCGACCTGGAGACGATCGGCGCTGAGCTGATGCTGGCAGACCTTCAGACACTCGAGAAGGCCATCACGCGCTACGAGAAGGAGGTGCGCGGGCGCAAGCTCGACGCCGCAGTTCTCGAGACCGCGAATGCGGCGAAGGACGCCCTGGAACGGGGTGTGCTGCTGTCGGCATCCGGGCTCGATCTCGCGCTCGTCAAGGAGCTCGGGCTTCTGACCTCGAAGCCGTTCATCTTCGTCTTCAACGTGGACGAGCCCGTGTTGACGGATGCCGCGCGCAAGGCCGAGCTCGCCGCTCTCGTCGCTCCCGCCCATGCTGTCTTCCTCGACGCGAAGCTCGAGTCGGAGTTGGTCGACCTCGACGAAGAGGATGCCGCGGAACTCCTGGCGTCCACCGGCCAGGAGGAGAGCGGGCTGGACCAGCTTGCCCGGATCGGATTCGAAACACTCGGTCTGCAGACATTCCTGACGGCGGGCCCTAAGGAGTCGCGGGCGTGGACGATCCACAAGGGCTGGAAGGCCCCGCAGGCTGCCGGCGTCATCCACACCGACTTCGAGAAGGGATTCATCAAGGCCGAGGTCATCTCATTCGGCGACCTCGTCGAGCTCGGCTCGGTGCACGAGGCGCGCACACACGGCAGGGCGCGCCTCGAGGGCAAGGACTACATCATGCAGGACGGCGACGTGGTGGAGTTCCGGTTTAACGTCTAGCGTTATTGACGCTACGCGTTATGAGCTGAGTGTGTGATCAGATCGTTCGGCAGCAAAGACACCGAACGCATCTGGCATGAGCAGTACGTCAAGTGTGTGGATCGTGTGGAGCAACGGGCGACCCTACGGAAGCTGGAACTGATCCATGCGGCGAAGGACCTCGAAGACCTGCGGATCCCGCCGGGCAACCGTTTGGAGCAGCTTACGGGCGACCGCCGCGGACAGCACAGCATCCGCGTGAATTCACAATGGCGCATCTGCTTCGACTGGAAAGATGGAGGTGCGGAAGATGTTGAACTCGTCGACTACCACTGAGGCGGATCTGATCGAGCCGATCCACCCGGGGGAGATCCTGATGGAGGACTTCATCGAAGGTTTCGGGATCACTCAGAACAAGTTGGCAGTGTCTATCGGTGTGCCGCCGCGGCGGATCAACGAGATCGTTCACGGCAAGCGTGGGATCACTGCCGACACGGCCATCCGTCTGGCGCGCTACTTCGGCACCTCGGAGGAGTTCTGGATGAATCTGCAGTCGAACTACGAGCTTCGGATGGAACGCCGTGCACTGCAGGACAAGGTTGCAGAGATCACGCCGTTGAAGGTCGCGTGACAACGCTCACACTGACAGCGTCTCGCCTGCGCAGACGGCGACAAGGCGCCCATCGTTCTCCGTCACCTTGATCGGCACATCGAACTCACGCGCGCTGAATCGGGGTGTCTTGACTTCAGCGTAGAGCCGGCGGCTGATCCGTTGGTGTACGCCGTCCGTGAGAGAGATTCGTGGACGAGCCAGCGTTCGAGTCACACCAATCACGCGTTCGGGGAAGTGACTGGGGTAGAGCAACCGCAGGCATCGAGCGAGATCACGTGATCGAGTTGGGCGCCGCCCTGTGAACTGGTCAGGCGCAGTAGCGAGGACCGCTGGCGCGCCTCGACTTGTGACCTGCACGCGCCACCGTCGCACGTCTATGCAAGGCTGACCCCGTGCCCGAGTCACCCGAGGTGCAGGCCGTGGTCGAGCAGATCGGCGAACGGCTCACCGGTCGCGCGCTCACCGCGGTGGACGTGCTCGAGTTCCGTGTCGTCAAGACGCGGTCTCGCCCGCCGGAACGTCTGGTCGGATCAGTACTTGCCGACGCTCGGCGTTTCGGCAAGTACCTCGATCTCGTCTTCGGCGACCAACATCTCGTAGCCTCGCTCGGCAGGCACGGCTGGGCACGATGGGACGTCGCCGTCGCGCCTGAGCAGCAAGTGCCGCCCGCTCTGGCGATCCTCGGCTTCGGCGACGGTACGCGGTTGGAACTGACGGATGCCGGTGGCTGGGTGTCCCTCGCCGTGTGGATCGTCGAGGACCCGCTCGATGTCTCCGCTATCGCCGCGTTGGGACCGGATCCGGCCGATCAGGGCTACTCGCGCGCGGACTTCGACCGTGCGTTCGCCGGCCGGCGCAAACAGCTGAAGGCCGTGCTGGAGGAGCAGAAGTCCATTGCAGGCATCGGCAACGCGTACTCCGACGAGATCCTGTTCGCGGCGCGACTGAACCCGGTAGCCCACGCCTCTGCACTCGACCAGGACGAACTCGATCGGCTCTTCGAGAACACGGTCGGGGTCATGCGAGGCGCGATCGACGCGCGCCGCGGCATCCCGATGTCCGAGCTCAAGGCCGCGAAGACGGCCGCGATGCAGGTGCACGGGCGTACCGGCGAACAGTGTCCTGGATGCGACGGCACGATACGGGACTTCGCGTTCGCCAGCACGACGGCCCAGTATTGCCCGCGATGTCAGACCGGAGGCGAACTGCTCTGAACACGGGCGTGCCTTCGTGAGGCGCCCTTGCACGCGCAGGCTCTGTCCGTTCCGGCAGTGATCGACATCGCAAGGAGTTCGTGTGCGTCGCAGTTCGCAGCGGTGTGTCCGAGGCTCAGTTCGTGCCGGCGTGCTCCACGCTCATCACCAGGATGACGCGGTCGGCGCGGTCCGCCGGCGGCTGCGCATCCGCATCCCCGTACCGCCGCCCGAGGCGCACGTAGAACTCGCCTTCCGGGTCGGGCACGATGTCGACCAGACGGCCCCGCACCTCCAGGTACCGGTAGAAGTCACGCTCGCGCACGACCGCGAGGCTCATCGACGAGTTGTGCTCGAGGTTGCGATACTTCTGCCGCTTCGTGGTGTGCGTGAACCGGATGTGCTCGCCGTCGAACTCGAACCACATCGGGTTCACCTGCACGGTGTCGTCCGGCCTGATGGTGCCGAGGAATCCGAAGTTCGGCTCGACGAGCATCGGTAGCAGGTCGGCGGGGATGATGTCGGATGCCGTCATGGCTCCATCCTGTCGGATGCGCCGCTGGGAGATCATGCGGTAGAGGCGATTGAAGTGAGTGCCGTGCGAACTTGTTCGCATGGCCGAACCGATTGAGCCCATGAACGGCGCCGCCGCGATAGAACAGGAGCATGACCGAGCACGACGACGCGACGCGCGTCACCTCCGCAAGCCGTGACATCCTGGCGCCCGCCGTAGCGATCTTCGAGCTGATCGCCGACCCGACGCAGCAGCCCCGCTGGGACGGCAACGACAACCTCCTCGAGGCCGAGCCCGGGCAGCGGGTTCGCCGCGTCGGACAGGTCTTCGCGATGACGAACCGCGGTGGCCGTGTACGCGAGAACCATGTCGTCGAGTTCGAGGAGGCGAAGCGCATCGCGTGGATGCCCGCCGAGGAGGGAAAGCCGCCGATCGGGCAACTGTGGCGATGGGAGCTCGCGGAGATCGAACCGGGTCGAACGAGAGTCACTCACACGTACGACTGGACCGCATTGAACGACGAGTCTCGCCTGGAGCGGGCGCGAGCCACCACCTCTGAGCGACTGATGGCATCCGTCGACCGGCTCGCCGCTCTCGCAGAATCGCCCTGACTCGACGGCACTGGACGGGCGATTCGCCGCCCGTCAGGCGGGAGACGAAGCGGGACGCCGCACTGCAGCAACGGCCTCGACGAGCGCGTCGACCGCACGGTCGAGTTCGGACCCTACGGCACCCGTCCAGCTGAACCGCAGCGCCGTGGACGCCACGTCGTCTGGCAGCCCTATCGCCGTGAGCACGTGCGACGGCTCGGTGCGTCCGGCCGCGCAGGCGGAACCGCTGGAGGCGACGACGGCTCGGCGCTCCAGTTCCAGCAGCACGGTCTCACCGTTCACGCCGTCGATCACGAACGATGCGTGCCCCGGGATGCGCTTCTCGGGATGCCCGGTCAGGTTCGCCCCGGGAACGCGTGCGAGTACCCCGGCGATGAATCGGTCCCGGATCGGATCCGGCCCCGTACCCGCCGGCCACGCCGATCGCTCGGCTTCGGCCGACGCCAATGCTGTGGCCAGAGCGACCGCGAACGCTACGTTCTCGGTGCCCGATCGGCGCCCGCGCTCCTGGCCACCGCCGTGCAACACCGGCTCAACGGGCATGCCGCCGCGTAGGAAGACGGCGCCTGAGCCCTTTGGGGCACCCACCTTGTGCCCTGAGAACGAGAGCGCGTCGACACCGAGCCGTCGAACGTCGAGCGGGAGCCGCCCGGCCGCCTGCACCGCATCGGTGTGGAACCGAGCACCGACCCGATGAGCCGCTCCGACCAGGTCGGCGATCGGTTGAATCGTTCCGATCTCGTTGTTCGCGTAGGCCAGCGACACGAGAGTGGTGTCGGTGCGCAGCACGGCGCTCAGAGCGTCCGCAGTCACCGTGCCGTACTCGTCGACCGGCACGAGATCCACCTCGAAGCCGTGGACTCGACGCAGGTGGTCCACGGATTCGAGCACGGCCTCGTGCTCCGTCGCGGCTGTCACGACGTGGCGTCCTCGGGGGTCGCCGAGCGCGATGCCCTTGATTGCGAGGTTGTCGCCCTCGGTGCCGCCCGCGGTGAACACCACCTCGGATGCGCGGCACCCCAGCACCGAGGCGACGCGAGTGCGGGCATCCGTCAGCGCGGCAGCAGCCCGTAAACCTGCCTCGTGCGTGCTCGACGGGTTTCCGAACTCGCCCGTCAAGTACGGCCAGGCTGCCTCGAGCGCGGCGCGGCGCACCGGCGTCGTCGCCGCCGCATCGAGGTAGAGGGTGGTGGGTGCAGTCATGAGCAGGCTCAGGCGGTGGCGGGCTTGGTTTCGACGAGGTCAACCGGCGGGGAGGGGTCGACCGGCGGGGAGGGGTCGACCGGCGGGGATGGCTCAACCGGCGGGGAGGGCTTGAGCGGCGAGGAGGGCTCGATCGTAGGGGATGAGATGTCGAGGTCGAGCCCGATGTCGAGAGAGCGCACGCTGTGCGTGAGCGCGCCGACCGAGATGACGTCGACCCCCGTGCCGGCGATGGCGGCAACGGTGTCGAGGTTCACGTTGCCGCTGGCCTCCACGATCGCCCGGCCCGCCACCAGGGCGACGCCCTCACGCAGCTCGTCGACCGTGAAGTTGTCGAGCATGATCGTGTCGACTCCGCCGGCGAGCACAGGCTCGATCTGGTCCATGCGGTCCACCTCGACCTCGAGATGCGTGGTGTGACCGAGCCGTTCGCGTACGGAACGGATGGCATCGGTCACCGATCGGTCACCGGCGGTGAGTACAGCGAGGTGATTGTCCTTCGCCATCACGGCATCCGACAGCGAGTTGCGATGATTGCGCCCGCCGCCGCAGACCACGGCGTGGCGTTCGAGGGCTCTCAGCCCGGGCGTCGTCTTGCGGGTGTCGACGATGCGGGCATCCGTTCCAGCCGTCAACCCCACATATCGTGCGGTCAACGTGGCGATGCCGCTCATTCGCTGCACGAGGTTCAACGCGACCCGCTCCCCGCGCAGCATGCCCCGAGCAGGCCCTGTGATGCGGCCGAGCGTCTGTCCCTTCTCGAACCTTCCACCGTCGCCGACGAGGAGTTCTACGACGATGCGCTCATCGACGGCCAGCATGGTGCGCACGAGCACCTGACCGCCGGAGAACACTCCGGGTTCACGGGCGACCAGGCGTGCGGATGCCGTCGCCTCCGCCGGGATGAACAGCTCGCTGGTCACGTCGCCCCATGGCGCATCCTCGTCGAGGGCGATCGTGACGACTCGGTCGATGATCTGCTGGGTCAGCACGCGGCGACCACCTCTCGTGTCATGCCCTGGCGGGCTCCGATGTATGTGTCGATATGCACGTCGCCGTCGCGAAGGACGACTCTGCTGTGCACGGCCTCGGAGGCCACGTCTTGGAAGTCGCTGCGGTAGTGGGCGCCGCGCGATTCCTCGCGTGCCAGCGCCGTCCGCACGACGAGGCCGCCGACGGTCAAGAGGTTGCGCTCCTCATGCGCGGCGATGTTCGACGGCGTTGCGGCACTCGAAGCGCGTTCCAGCGCTCCGATCCGTCGCAGAGCCTCACGCAGCCCGTTCGCCTCCCTCTCGACGCCCGCATAGCGCCACATGACGTTCCCGAGATCGTTCGTTCCCGTCCTCGCGTCCGCCGACTCGTCCGCCTCTCCCGAGGGAGTGGTGTCCTCCACGGGCGAGGTCGGAAGCTCGGTAGCAGACAGCGCGTCGGAGGCGCGGGCCGCGAAGACCAGACCCTCCAGCAGAGAGTTGGAGGCGAGTCGGTTCGCTCCTTGCGCTGCGGTGCACGCCGCCTCGCCGATCGCGAAGAGACCGGGAATGCTCGTTCGGGCCCAGGCATCGGTCTTCACCCCGCCCATCCAGTAATGGGCGGCGGGCGTCACCGGGATCGGCTCGGATGCCCAGTCGAGTCCGGCGGCGGCGCACGCCGATTGGATGGTCGGGAACCGACGGGCGAGGAATCGGCGACCCAGCCCCGTCGCATCCAGAAGCACCGGCGCGCCGTTCTGCGCCGTCATCTGTCGTGCGATCGCCCGGGCGACCACGTCGCGAGGCGCTAGCTCCGCATCCGCATGAACGTGCTGCAGGAATCGCGATCCCGTGGCATCCAGCAGCACCGCGCCCTCACCGCGCACCGCTTCCGAAACGAGCGTTCCGCCCGGCACCGCCAGCGCGGTCGGATGGAACTGATAGAACTCGAGATCGGCGAGTTCGGCGCCGGCCCGCCACGCGGCGGCGACCCCGTCGCCTGTTGCGCCGTGTGGGTTCGTCGTGTGTTCATACAGCCGTCCCGCGCCGCCGGTCGCGAGTATCACGGCCTCTGCCGCGAGCACCCCGGCGCGCCCGTCCGCATCGAGCGTGCGCACGCCGACCGGGCGGCCGGAATCCATGACGAGATCGGTCAGCATCGTGTTCTCGACGACACGGATTCCGGATGCCCGCACCCGCGCCGCCAAAGTCACCTCGATAGCGCGTCCGGTAGCGTCGCCCCCCGCGTGAAGCACCCTCGGGCGGGAGTGCGCGGCCTCGAGACCGCGCGCAAGTTCGTCGTCCGACCGGTCGAACGGCACTCCGAAGCGCACCAGTTCGCGCACGAGTTCCGGGCCCTCGGAGCAGAGGATGCGCACGGCATCCTCGTTGCCGAGTCCGGCGCCGGCCCGCAGAGTGTCTTGCACGTGCAGTTCGACGCTGTCGTCGGCGAACAGCGCCGCCGCTATGCCGCCCTGTGCGTACAGCGTGTTGCTCTCCTGCAATGCACCCTTCGTGAGCAGCGTGACGTCGGCGAACGCCGCGATCCGGAGCGCGGCCGTGAGGCCGGCGATGCCGCTGCCGACGATCACCACCCGGGGCATTCTCAGGCCGCCATCGTCGTGTCGGGGCGCGCAGCGAGCATCCGCTCGAGCGCCACTGCGGCATCGGTCGCGACCTCATCGGTCACGCGCACCCGATTGACGACCTCGCCGCGCACGAACGACTCCAGCACCCAGGCGAGGTATCCGGGGTGGATGCGGTACATCGTCGAACACGGGCACACGACCGAGTCGAGGCAGAAGATGGTGTGCTGCGGATACTCCGCCGCGAGTCGCTGCACGAGGTTGATCTCGGTGCCGATCGCGAACGTCGACCCGGCGGGCGCTGCCTGGATCGCCTTGACGATGTAGTCGGTCGAGCCGTATTCGTCTGCGGCGTCGACCACGTCCATCGGGCACTCGGGGTGCACGATGACGCGCACGCCGGCATGCTCCGCTCGTGCCTGGGCGATCTGCGACACCGTGAACCGCTTGTGCACGGAGCAGAAGCCCTGCCAGAGGATGACCTTCGCGTCTCGCAACGACGGCGCGTCATTGCCGCCGAGGCTCTTGCGCGGATTCCACATCGGCATCTGTCCCACGGGGATGCCCATCGCCTTCGCCGTGTTCCTGCCCAGGTGCTGGTCGGGGAAGAACAGTACCCGACGGCCGCGCTCGAACGCCCATCGCAGCACGGTCGACGCGTTCGACGAGGTGCAGACGATTCCGCCGTGCCTGCCGCAGAACGCCTTCAGCGCCGCCGACGAGTTCATGTACGTGACGGGGATCACGGATGCCGTACCGCCGGCATCCGTGATCCCCCCGGCCTGCTCGTCCCGATACAGCTCCATGAGCTGCTCCCACGCCTCCTCGACGGAGTCGATGTCGGCCATGTCGGCCATCGAGCATCCGGCCGCCAGGTTCGGCAGGATGACGCTCTGCCGGCTCGAGGTCAGGATGTCCGCGGTCTCTGCCATGAAGTGCACGCCGCAGAACACGATCGCCTCCGCCTCCGGATGCGCCTTGGCCGCATTGGCGAGTTGGAACGAGTCGCCCACGAAGTCCGCGAACCGCACCACCTCGTCGCGCTGGTAGAAGTGGCCGAGCACCATCACGCGCTCGCCGAGCGTCTCCTTGGCAGCACGGATGCGATCGGCCAGCTCGTCGGCGGACGCGTCGCGGTACTCCTGCGGCAGCTCGCCCTGGACGGGCGAGCCGGCCGGGATCGCGTCACCCATGGACGCCCCTGGTCCATACCCGGGCATTCCCAGGTCGAACTCCCACGGTGCCTCCACGAGCTCGGGCGTGCAGGTCTCGCCCCGCTCATCGCCCGAGGAGATGAGCTGGATCGTGCGTTCGACGGAGGCGGTGATGGTCATGAGATGCCTTCTCGGTTGTGGAGTGATCGGAAAGTGCCGCCGGTTGAGCCTGCCTGCCGGGCACCGCTGCCTGCCTGCCTGCCGCTGGTTGCCTGCCTGCCGCGGGCACCGCTGGTTGAGCCTGTCGAAACCAGCTCTCGGCGGTGTGGTGAGGCCAAGCTCAACCGGCCGGGGGAGGTACGTCCCCAGGAGCCTCGGGCCGTGCGTGCCACTCATGGGGGCGGCAGCGGTCCGTTGTCGGCGAGGTCGACGGATGCGTCGTACCGGTAGAGCTTCGGCGGCCGGTGCCGGGTGCCGGTCAGGCGTTCGCCGGTGTCGACGAGCGAGTCGGATGCCTCCATGGCCCGCCGGAAGTTCGCCGGGTCGAGCGGTCTGCCGAGCACCGCCTCGTGCACTTCGCGCAGCTGCGCGAGCGTGAACGTCTCGCCGAGCACGGCGTGAGCGATGCGGGAGTACTCCATCTTGGTGCGCAGCCGCCACAGTGCGTACTCGACGATGACGTTGTGGTCGAATGCGAGCGGCGGCAACTCGTCCGCCGGAAACCAGCGCACATTCTGGCCGACCGTGGCACGGGACGCCTCGCCGGAGCCGACGAGCGCCCAGTACACGATCGAGACGACGCGGGCCGCGTCGGACGTGCCGGCGGGGGAGCGGTCGACATCGCCGAACGCGTAGAGCTGTTCGAGGTAGCGCGGCGCGAGGCCCGTCGTGTCGCCGAGCGTGCGGCGTGCGGCATCGGCCAAACCCTCCGTCACACGGAGGGGGCCGCCCGGCAGTGCCCATCGGCCCTCGAACGGCTCTCGGATGCGTCGCACGAGCGGTAGCCAGAGCGTGGATGCCGAGCCCTGTGCGCCGAAGCGATCGTCCGAGCGCAGGGCGAAGATGACGGTCGAGACCGCGAGCTCGACATCCGCGCCGGATGCCTGTGCTCGCACGGTGGGGCCGCTTGCGTCTGCGTTCATGGTGAAGTCCGATGTGACTAAAGGTTCGAATGACCTGAAGTGATCATACACCTTAAGGTCACATGGACCCATCCACCTGAGAACAGGCAGTAATGCGGTTGTCGCGTGAGGACAGGCAGGATCTGCCTGTTTCTGTGCGATGTGCCTGTTGTCCCCGAGGCGGCGCACGCCGGTTCCGTGAAAGCTGCGCGCGATAAGCTGAGCGCACAACAGAAGATCGGGCCACACGGTCGATGCGGGAGAGTCCGCGCGGGTCCTCCCGCAGCGGGCACCGAAGGAGCAATCCTCCCCGACAATCTCTCAGGTACCCCTACCGCATCGAGCTGGCCGCTCTGGAGAGCAGTCCGCGGCATCCGCCTCGGGCTCGCCCACGGTGAAAGGTCCGCGCTCGCGGGCCGAATCTCTCAGGCATTCAGTGACAGAGGGGGAGTTCTCACGAGACGTGTCGCATGACGCGTCCGTCCTCGACGGGTGACCCCAAGTTCCCCCGCGAACAGATTCGGAGAACTCATGGCCCAGCCCTCATCGCAGAAGCAGGCCCCATCGCAGAAGCTGTCGCCGCTGAACGACGCGCACGTCGCCGCCGGAGCGAGCTTCACGGACTTCGCCGGATGGCAGATGCCGGTGCGGTACTCCAGCGACCTGGCCGAACATCATGCCGTGCGTACCGCCGCCGGGCTGTTCGACCTCTCGCACATGGGCGAGATCGTCGTGCTCGGACCACAGGCCGCCGACGCACTCGATCACGCGCTCGCCGGGCGCCTGTCCGCACTGAACCACGGCCAGGCGAAGTACAGCCTCCTGCTGAACGCGCGGGGCGGCATCCTCGACGATCTCGTCGTCTACCGCACGGGCACCGACCGCTACCTGGTCGTGGCCAACGCGGCCAATCGGCACAAGGTGGCCGAGGAGTTGACGACGCGGTCGGCATCCTTCGAGGCGGATGTCTACGACGAGTCCGACGACATCGCCCTGATCGCGATCCAGGGCCCACGCGCGCTGGAGATCCTGCAGAACGTCGAGGGGCTCGGAATCGAGGCCGGCGACGACGTTCCCGAGGACCACGAGGAGCCCGACGTCGAGAACGCGCTTGCCGGTCTGAAGTACTACCGGTCCCTGTCCGGCACGTTCCAGGACCATCCGGTGCTGATCGCCCGCACCGGCTACACCGGCGAGGACGGCTTCGAGCTGTACATCGCGCCCGACAACGCGCCGGCGCTGTGGGATGCGATGCTCGAGACGGGCGCCGGAGCAGGCATCGTGCCCGCTGGACTCGCCGCTCGCGACACGCTGCGTCTGGAAGCGGGCATGCCGCTCTATGGGCACGAGCTGACGGAGGGCACTTTCCCCTCGCAGGCCGGGCTCGGGCGGGTGGTCGTGCTCGACAAGCCGGCCGACTTCGTCGGTCGGTCCGCGATCGAGCAGGGTGCGCCGCATGATGCCCGCGTGCTCGTCGCTCTGGAGGGCGCGGGCAAGCGCGCCGCCCGCGCCGGGTACACACTTCACGCGCACCCGTCGGACGAGACCGAACCCGGCTCCGCCGCCGCAGGCGACGATTCCCCGATCGGCGAGGTCACGTCGGGGGCGCTCTCGCCCACGCTCGGGCATCCGATCGCGCTTGCCTACGTCGACCCGCGATACGCCGAGGCCGGCTTCGAACTCGACGTGGATGTGCGCGGATCGCGCATCACGTTCACCGTCACCACCCTGCCCTTCTACAGCAGAAAGAAGAACTGACATGGCCGTGCCCACCGATCGCCGTTACACCGCAGAGCACGAGTGGGTGCTCGGCGACGGCGACACCGTCACCGTCGGCATCACCGAGTACGCCGCCGAGAAGCTCGGCGATGTCGTGTTCGTCGACCTCCCGGCGGCCGGAAGCGACGCCGCCGAGGGCGCCGTCGTCGGCGAGATCGAGTCGACCAAGTCGGTCGGCGAGCTCTTCGCGCCGGTCACCGGTGAGGTGCTCGAGTCCAATCAGGCGGTGGTCGACTCGCCCGAGCTCGTGAACTCGGACCCGTTCGGCTCGGGCTGGCTGCTCAAGGTGCGGGTCGCCGACGCAACGCGGCTGGAAGACCTGCTGGATGCCGCAGCCTACGCGGCGCTGATCGGCGACTCGGAGTGAGCGCCGGCCCGGACGAGCGCCGCCCGATGAGCGCAAGATCTTTCGGGGAGGGGGTCCGCAGCACGTTCGCCGATCGTCACATCGGTCCGGACGCGGAAGCGACGCGCAGCATGCTCGACGCACTCGGCTTCGCCTCGGTGGACGAGCTGGTGCGCACGGCCGTGCCCAAGGGCATCCAATCGCCCGCTGATGCAGACCTGCCGAACCGGTCACTGCCCGTCGAGGGTGTGAGCGAGCGGGATGCCCTGACGGAGTTGCGCGATCTGGCGTCCCGCAACCGTGTGAACACGTCGTTCCTCGGGCTCGGCTACTACGGCACGGCGACCCCGGCGGTCATCCAGCGGAATGTACTGGAGAACCCGAGCTGGTACACCGCCTACACGCCGTACCAGCCGGAGATCTCGCAGGGGCGCCTCGAGGCCCTCCTCAACTTCCAGCAGATGGTGTGCGACTTGACCGGCCTCGACATCGCGAACGCGTCGATGCTCGACGAGGGCACCGCCGTCGCGGAGGGGATGCTGCTGGCTCGGCGCGGTTCACGGGCCAAGTCCAGCGTCTTCCTCGTCGACGCGGATGCCTTCCCGCAGACGCTTGCGATCCTGCGCGGTCGCGCTGCGGCCGTCGGAATCGATCTCGTCGAGCTCGATCTCGCCTCGGTCGACGCAGGTGAGCTGCCCGAAGCGTTCGGTGCCTTCATCCAGTACCCGTCGGCATCCGGTCGGGTCTGGGATCCGTCGGCCGTCATCGACGCCGTACATGCCGGCGGCGGTCTCGCAGTCATGGCCGCTGACCTGCTCGCGCTCGCCCTGCTCAAAGCACCCGGCGAACTCGGTGCCGACATCGCGGTGGGCACCACCCAACGTTTCGGCGTGCCGATGGGGTTCGGCGGTCCGCACGCCGGTTACATGGCGGTGCGCAGCGGACTCGAACGCCAGCTCCCCGGACGCCTCGTAGGCGTCAGCCAGGATGCCTCAGGCAAGCCCGCCTACCGGCTCACCCTGCAGACCCGCGAGCAGCACATCCGGCGGGAGAAGGCGACCAGCAACATCTGCACCGCTCAGGTGCTGCTCGCGGTGATGGCGTCGATGTACGCGGTGTACCACGGCCCGCGCGGCATCCGTGCGATCGCGCAGAACGTGCACGCGAACACGGCGCTGCTCGCAGACCTGCTCACGCAGCGCGGCGCACGAGTGCTGACGGAGTCGTACTTCGACACCATCCGTGTGCAGGTCGGCGACGCTCGGCGCACCGCCGAAGAACTGCACGAGGCCGGCATCCTTGCGCTCGTGGTCGACGAGACGACGCTGTCTTTCAGCGTGGACGAGACGAACGTGGAACGCGTGTTCGGGGGCATTCCCGGCATCGTGGCGGGGCCGGCACAACCTGGAAAGGTCCCCGGCGACGAGTACTACCAGTCGGAGCCGGGCGAGTCGGTCGCCATGTCGCCGGAGCGATTCCGCAGATTCCCTGACGAGCTTGCGCGAACGAGCGGCTACCTCGAGCATCCGGTCTTCAACTCGTATCACTCCGAGACGGGGATGATGCGCTACTTGAAGCTGCTCGCCGACAGGGACTATGCGCTTGACAGGGGCATGATCCCGCTCGGGTCGTGCACCATGAAGCTCAACGCGGCCACCGAGATGGCGGCCGTCACGTGGCCGGAGTTTGCGGCCGTGCATCCGTTCGCGCCCGCATCCGATGTCGGCGGCTACCTCGATCTGATCGCCCAGCTCGAGACGTGGCTGGCGGAGCTCACCGGGTACGACACGGTCTCACTGCAGCCCAACGCGGGCAGTCAGGGAGAGCTTGCAGGACTGCTCGCCGTTCGCGGATACCACGATGCCAACGGCGATACGCATCGCTCGGTATGCCTCATCCCGCAGTCCGCGCACGGCACGAACGCCGCGTCGGCCGTGCTCGCCGGCATGCGGGTCGTCGTGGTGGCGACGGATGCCACGGGCAACGTCGACCTCGACGACCTCCGCGCCAAGGTGGCCCAGCACGCTCCCGAGCTCGCCGCGTTGATGATCACCTACCCGTCGACGCACGGCGTGTACGAGCATGACGTGGCCGACGTGATCGACGCCGTGCACGCTGCAGGGGGACAGGTCTACATCGACGGTGCGAACCTGAACGCGCTGCTCGGCTTCGCCCGCTTCGGCGACTTCGGCGGAGACGTCTCGCATCTCAACCTCCACAAGACGTTCTGCATTCCGCACGGCGGCGGCGGTCCAGGTGTCGGCCCCGTCGCGGCGAAGGCGCACCTCGCGCCGTTCCTGCCGGGCCACCCGCTCATGCAGTCGAACGACCACGTGGGGTACGCGCACGACGGCGCACCAGTGTCTGCCGCGCCGTACGGGAGCCCGAGCATTCTGCCGATCTCCTGGGCGTACGTGCGCATGATGGGCGCCGAGGGACTCGCTCGTGCAACGGGCGCAGCAGTGGTGTCGGCCAACTACATCGCTGCCAGACTTCGCGAGCATTACCCGGTGCTCTATGCGGGCGAGCGCGGCCTGGTGGCACACGAGTGCATCCTCGACATCCGTCCGCTCACCGATGCCACGGGCGTCACCGTCGACGACGTCGCCAAACGCCTCATCGACTACGGATTCCACGCGCCCACCATGAGCTTCCCGGTCGCGGGCACGCTGATGGTGGAGCCGACCGAGAGCGAAGACATCTCCGAGCTCGACAGGTTCGTCGAAGCGATGATCTCGATCAAGGCCGAGGCGGATGCCGTCGGAGCCGGCGCCTTCCCGGCCGACGACAACCCGCTGCGCGGCGCTCCCCACACGGCGGAGTCCGTCGTCGTGGGGGAGTGGACGCACCCTTACACGCGCGAGCAGGCCGTCTACCCCGTTCCGGGCCTCGTGCGGGGAAAGTACTGGCCGCCGGTGCGCCGCATAGACCAGGCCTGGGGAGACCGCAACCTGTTCTGCGCCTGCCCGCCGGTCGAAGCGTTCGCCTAGCGGCGCCCGCTCCGACCGCCGTCCCGGTGCACCACACCACCCACCCCCGCGAGACTGCACGCGCACCCCGAAACGAAGGTTATTGCCCGCTGTCTCGGGCCGGGCGTGCAGTCTCGCGAGTGGCGCGGGGACCGAGTCGCCTATTGGGACCGCAACGCTTTCGCGATACCGGCAAGTGACGCGGCATCCTCGGCACGGATGGGCAGCAGGCCAGCTCTGAGCACCTCGGCACGCAAGGGTGAGACCAGGACGACGTCGCGCCATCCCCAGTGAGCGATGCCGTCGGCGCGCTGGAGCAGGCGCCGATCGCGCTCCTTCTCGGCACGGATGGTTGCGAGCGGTTCCGTGCCGAGGGACCCGTCGTACTTGATATCCCCATCGGATTCGCCGGCCACCCGTGTTCCCTCCCACCAGAAGTCGACGCGGTCGACACCTCCGTCGTACGGAAACTCAATCTGCAGCGCAGGCCGTTCGAAGCCGAGCCACAGCAGCACGGCGAGACTCATGCCCTCTAGCGGAGTTTCCGGCAGGGCGGTGGCATTCGCGACCACCCAACGAGCGTGTCTGCGTCCCCGAGTGCTCGGCCGGCTCTCGTTCCCGTCGGCCAGCAGGTCGAGGCTGAGGGTCGCGTCGTCGCGCAGCGCCGCGTTCGCGAGCGTGAATCCGATGATGTGGTGGCGGCTCCGCGCGATATCGAGGACGGTCGTCGCGCGACCAGTGGCCAGGATCCCGCCGAGATCGACGATGTCATCGCGTTGCGCGGCCGTGTGCGTTCGGATGCCGTGATGCAGGCGAGACGTGGACTCCGTGCCGCCGAGGATGTGCACGATGCCCGGGTCGCCGAAGATCGGCAGGGCCCAGAGCGCTGCCGCCGACTCATAGCAGAAGATGGCATCCGGGTGCGTCAGTGCGACGGCATGCACCCGGCATAGGTAGCGCTGCCATGGCGCGAGCTCACTCCAGTCCTCGGTTCGCGCGTAGACGGCGCGACCGACGCGCACGACCTGCTTCCGCGCCAGTAGACGCTCGACGTGGGTCAACTGCGTCACGTGCATCAAGGGGATGGGTGGCCGCGCGACCACACGGATGGCGGCGGGTGTTGTGGTTCGTGAAAGCTGCATCCGTGAAGCTTGACCAGCCTGGTCGCCTTTCAGACGCTCGGCCTATCGAACTGTGGATAACTCGTCACGCTGTTCCACCGGCTCCACGCGTGCGCGAGACTGCACGCGCCGCCCGAAACAGTGGTTATCACCCGCTGCCTCGGGGCGGGCGTGCAGTCTCGCGGGCGGTGAGCGGGTGGAGGCCGGCGGTGAGCCGGTGGAGGCCGGCGGTGAGCGGGTGGAGGCGGGCGGTGAGCCGGCGGAGGCATTCGTCGCGCGGTCATCGCAGTCACTTCGAGGGGCCGAAAATGCCCGGCCATAGTGCGACCGCGAGCGGATAGCCCACAAACGAGACGATGTCGAGCAGGCTGTGCGCGACCACGAGTGGCGCGGTGCGTCCCCACCGCCGGTAGCACCAACCGAAGACGACTCCCATGGCGGCGTTGCCGAAGAACGGCCCGATTCCTTGGTACAGGTGATAGTTGCCGCGCACGAGCGCGGACGCGACGATCACCCACCACGAGTTCCAGCCCAGCTGCTTGAGGCGCGTGAAGAGGTATCCGATCATGATGATCTCCTCCTGCAGCGCGGCCCGCACGGCGGAGAGCAGCAGAACGGGTACCGTCCACCAGTACTGGTCGAGGGGAGACGCCTGCACGTCGACGGTGATGCCTATCGCACGCCCCACCGCGTACAGCGCCAGCCCGGGCACACCGATCACCGCGAGCAGCAGCGCACCGCCGCCCAGGTCACGCCACGGCTGAGACCAGTCGAGGCCGATGCGCCGGAAACCGCTTCGCGCCGGCTGCCAGAGCAGGTAGACGACGAGCGCGACCGCCATCAACGAGAACCCGATGTCGAGCACCTGGTACGTGAAGTCCACCCACTGCGTCGACGACTGCGACGGATTCAGCTGGGCGCTCTGGTTCTTCAAGGGAGTGGGAGCTGCCAGCCGCTGCACGATCGTGAAGATCGAGTACACGGCGGACTGCCCGAGCGACAGTCCGAGAACGATGGCGACTTCCCACCACAGCCGCGCGCGATCGCCGCGTTCCAGCACGCCTTCGAGCGGGAAGGATGCTCGTGGCAGCCGCACGTCGCCCGCCTCGCCCATGCCAGTCATCCTGTCATGAACGACCTGGTCACCGACACGAGGTCTGCGCAGTGAATCATCGATGATGAGCGATGCTCATGATTGATCAAATGTTGCAATTCGCGACGAAAATCTGCGCGATTTCGGAAATAGACGCTCGAATCTTGCTCACACGGTCACTACCTCGTAACGGTTCCCGCCGTGGGTTTTGTGCCGCGCCGGAGAGGTGTCTATCTTCATTCCTATCTCGTGTGCGCCGCAGTACCCCTGTTCGGCGTGCGCCAAATCCCCAACCAGGAGGAACATTGAAGATCACGCGAAAGCGTCTGCGTCCCGTTATGGGCGCGGTCGCGGTCGCCGCCGCCGCGGGCCTAGTGCTCTCCGGCTGCACGACGAGCACTCCCTCGAGCGAGGCATCGTCGGGCGGAAAGACCATCACGGTCGCCCAGGTCAATGAGGCGACGTCGTTCAACACGAACACTCCTCAGGGCAACCTGGACACCAACGGCTACATCAACCAGATGACCCAGCCGCAGTTCTTCACGCTGAACCAGAAGTTCCAGATCGTGCCGAACACCGACATCGGAACCTACAAGAAGCTCAGCAACAGCCCGCTCAAGGTCGAGTACACGCTGAATCCTGATGCGAAGTGGTCCGACGGCGTCTCGATGACAGCTGACGACCTGATTCTCGGTTGGGCCTGGAACAGCTGCTACTACGACTCCGCCAAGTTCGACGCCGCCGGCAACGTCACCTCCGGTACGCAGTACTTCACCACCGCTGCGGGATGCGTGTACTCGACGAACCTGCCGAAGGTCAGCAACAACAACCGCACGATCACGTTCACCTATGACCAGCCCTACGTGGACTGGCAGCTCGTGAACCCGATCCAGTTCCCCGCTCACGCCGTCGCAAAGGAGATCGGTGTCAGTCTGAAGGACCTGACGAACGCGTTCCTCAAGACGCCGAAGGGCAACCCGGACAGCCCAGCTGCTCCGAACGCGACCATCCAGAAGGCTGCAAAGCTCTTCAACACCGGCTACGACGCCACCGCGTTGCCCAAGGACAAGAACCTTCTGATCTCCGGTGGCCCGCTCGAGGTGTCCGCATGGACTCCGAAGCAGTCGATGACCTTCGTACCGAACCCGTACTACAAGGGCTCTCACCAGGTGAAGTTCGGCAAGCTGGTCATGCGGTTCATCGGAGACGCCAACGCTCAGGTCACGGCGCTGCAGAACGGCGAGGTCGACGCGATCCAGCCGCAGCCTTCCGCCGACACGATCAAGGCGCTGAAGTCGGTGTCCGGAGTTCACATCCTGCAGGGCGACCAGACGGCGTACGACCACCTGGACCTGAACTTCAAGTCTCCGGTGTTCAGCGACCCGACCGTGCGTGAGGCGTTCCTGCTCACGGTTCCGCGCCAGGACATCCTGAACGCGATCATCACGCCGATCAACCCCAAGGCGAAGGTGCTCGACTCGCAGATCTTCCTGCCGGGGCAGGACGGATACACGGAGACCGTCAAGAACAACGGATCGTCCGCCTACGACAAGGTCGACATCGCCAAGGCGAAGCAGCTGCTCGCCGGCAAGACGCCGACCGTCAAGATCCTGTACAACACGGGCAACCCGAACCGCGTGGACTCGTTCCAGGCGATTCAGGCATCGGCGGCCAAGGCCGGTTTCAACGTGGTCGACGGCGGCTCGCCGCAGTGGGGCACGCTGCTTCCGGGCGGCAACTACGACGCGTCGATCTTCGGCTGGATCAACCCGGGTGCGGGCAACGCCGCGCTCCCGCAGCTGTTCCAGATCGGCAACGGCAGCAACTACAACAACTTCAACAACCAGCAGGCCAGTGACCTGGCGGTGAAGTCGCAGACGACGCTGGACCCGAGCAAGCTGATGCAGATCAAGCAGCAGATCGACGCGATCGCGTTCAAGGACGCGTACGGTCTGCCGCTGTTCCAGCTGCCGGGCGTGTTCGCCTACACCGGCAAGGTCAAGGGCATCGAGTACTACGGTGGCCAGAACGGGATCTTCTGGAACTTCTGGCAGTGGACCAAGTAATCCGCTCCATCGAATGATCAGCTAAGATCACACGAGTCGCGCGGGGCGTCGGACCAAACCGGTTCGACGCCCCGTCGCTGGGCACGACCTGTTCGGCGTAGCATCTGGTACGCATGTCGGCAATGTCGCCGTTCGATTCGATCGTGCCTCCAGATAGCAGAGGTTCTCGTTCTCCATGGTCAGTTACATCGCGAGGCGCATCGGCGTCTCGATCCTTATCCTGATCGCCGCATCATTCATCATGTATGTGCTCGCGGCGAACTCCGGAGATCCGCTTCAGGATCTCGAGGGCTCCAACTCCCCGAACAAGCAAGCCCTCATCGATGCCCGTATTCAATCGCAGCATCTCGACCTGCCGACTCCCGTTCGCTGGCTCCTATGGCTGGGCGGCGTTGCCCGGTGCATCGTGCCGGTGGGCGGCGGATGCGACCTGGGCACCACGTTCCAGAACCAGCAGGTCGCACAACTGCTTCCGCAGGCCACGATGGCAACACTTCAACTCGTCACGGTGGCGTTCGTGCTGGCGGTCGTGCTCGGCGTCACATTGGGCATCATCACCGCGCTCCGTGCCTATAGCGGGTTCGACTACTCGATCACCCTGGTGAGCTTCTTCCTGTTCTCGCTGCCGTCGTTCCTGATCGCGGTGCTCTTGAAGAGCTTCATCGCGCTCGGCTACAACAACTTCCTGGCCGACCCGACTCTGTCCCCGCTGGCTCTGGCCATCTGGGGTGTCGTTGTCGGACTGGTCGTGCAACTCATCGTGGGCGGAGCGTTCCGCAAACGAGTGATCACGTTCCTGATCGCCGGAGCGGTGACCGCGATCATCCTGTGGTTCATGTCGGTGACGCAGTGGTTCATCAAGCCGTCACTGGGCCCGGTGATCGTGATCGTGTTCTGCGCTGCCATAGGTTTCGGCATCGTCGCGCTCCTGGCGGGCACACACAACCGCAAGGCCTGGACGGCTGCGGGCATCAACGTGGCCATTGCGATCGCGTGCTACTTCGGACTGCAAGGGCTGCTGAACGTCTCGAGCATCGGAACGCTGATCATTCTCGCCGTCGCCGCTGTCGGTGTCGGCCTGGTGGTCGGCTTCTTCGTGGGCGGCTACGACCGTGGCCTGATGATGCGCATCGGAGCGCTCACGGCGTTCTTCAGCTCCGGCGTGATCGTGCTCGACCGCTTCATGCGGTCGTGGCCGGCATACATGGACGACACCAACGGACGCCCTCTGGCCACGGTCGGGTCGGCGACCCCCGGGCTCAACGGCGATGTCTGGATCACGGGACTCGACACGTTCAGCCACTTCCTGCTGCCGACCCTGAGTCTTCTGCTGATCAGCTTCGCGAGCTACACCCGGTACTCACGGTCCGGGATGCTCGAAGTGCTCGGCCAGGACTATGTGCGTACTGCGCGGGCGAAGGGCCTCCCTGAGCGCACGGTGATCGTGCGGCACGCGTTCCGCAACATGCTGATCCCGATCACGACGCTCGTGGCGACCGACATCGGAGCTCTCCTGGGTGGTGCGGTGATCACGGAGTTCGTGTTTGGCATCAGCGGCATGGGCCAGCTGTTCGTCGCCGGCCTCTACCGAACCGATGTCAACCCGATCATGGGCTACTTCATCGTGGTCGCCATCACCGCCATCGCGTTCAACTTCCTCGCCGATCTGACGTACTCGGCGCTCGACCCGCGGGTGCGTGTGCGATGACCGATTCGAGCACGCGCGCACAACGCAAGGAACGACTGGCTACGGAGGTGGCCGCATGAGCACTATTCAGGGAAACCTTCCCGAGCCGAGCTTGAGTGACGGTGTGGACCTGGCCGGTTCTGCTGATCGTGAGAAGAGCCAGAGCCAGGGGCGGATCATCTTCCGCCGGTTCCTCAAGAACAAGGTGGCGGTAGCGGCGCTGATCATCTATGTGGCGGTCTTGCTGTTCTCGGTCTCCGCCATCGGCATCGGCCCTATCCACGGTTGGTGGCCGTACTCCTACAAGCAACTGAACTCTCTGGTGAACCAGGGAAATCCCACGCTCTCGCTGTGGCCCTTCAGCTTCGGCGAGCATCCGTTCGGCCAGGACCGTATCGGCAAGGACTACTTCGCACTCACGATGCGAGGAATTCAGAACTCGGTCCTGGTGATGGTCGTGCTCGGCCTGTTCGCCACCGTGCTTGGTGTCGTCGTGGGTTCGATCGCCGGTTACTTCCGCGGCTGGGTCGATGCGGTGCTCATGCGCATCACCGACATCTTCATCGTTATCCCGGTGATCGTCATCGGCGCGATCGTCGGTCGCACCGCCGGCGGGCTCGGCGCGTTCGGGTTGGCCGTGCTCCTTGGTCTCGTCTCGTGGATGGTGATCGCCAGGTTGGTGCGCAGCGAGTTTCTCGCGCTGCGGGAACGTGAGTTCGTCGAAGCGGCGCGAGTGGCGGGAGCGTCGGACGCGCGCATCATCTTCCGACACATACTTCCGAACGCTGTCGGCGTGATCATCGTCGCCTCGACACTGTTGATAGCCTCGGCGATCTTGCTGGAGACGGCCATCAGCTACCTCGGTTTCGGCATCAAGCCTCCGGACTCGTCGCTGGGCCTCCTGATCAGCCAGAACCAGAGCGCGTTCAGCACGCGTCCGTGGTTGTTCTGGTGGCCGGCGCTCTTCATCGTGCTGCTCGCGCTGTGCGTGAACTTCGTCGGAGACGGCCTTCGTGAAGCGTTCGATCCGCGGCAGCAGCGCTTCAGTCTGAAGCGCACGCGTGAACCGGAGCCCACCGAGGCCGAGGCTTCGCAGACACAGGCAGCGGCCGCTGCAGCGGAGTCGACGGTGAGCCGCGCGTCATCGAGCGAGCCCGGAGACGGGTCGCCCGGGAGCGGGACCGGTGCCCGATGACCGTATCGCCGGCTCACATCGGTTCAGAGCACGAACACGAGAACGGTGGCGATCAGCGGAGCGGCCATGATGCCGTTCAGCCACCAGTGAACACGGATGTGCACGGGCGTCTCATCGGCGAAGCCTGCGTCGATATGTCCGGCGTCACGCAGCCTCGCCCATCGTTCGCGGATGAGGTAGGCCGCCTGGCCCGACTCGCTCGCGATCAGGTCCCCGGGCCGGATGCTGCCGTTTTCGCTCACCGGCGCCATCTCGACGCGACCACGTTCTTGCTTGCGGGCGGCCATGGCGGCTCCGGTGCGGCCGGGTGCCGGCGCCGCCCAGACGCTGTAACGGTGGCCGGGCGTGAACAGCGTGAGGGCGTACTTCGTGTCGATGTGGATGAGCGCCGGCCACGGCACCTCGATGGTACGGAAGACGTTGACCACCCGGATGCCGTCGTCATCGATCTGAATGCTCGGGCGCCACAGCGCGACCCACGCCAGCAGAGCGACCAGGGCCACCGGCACCGTTGCGAAGGGGTCGCGCAGGCCGCCGTGAACCCACACATAGCCCGCCAGGACGAAGGCGTCCAGGGCCCACACGACGACCGCGAGCACGCGGTTGAATCTCGAAACGAAAACATCACGGTCGACGGCCGCGGAATTCTGCATGGATCCATCGTGACAGCATCCGCTTACGCTTCCGTGCACGTGCCGCCCGCGACCCGGGCAGCACGACGACTCGCGACGCGGCCCACCGGCCGTGGACGACTTGGAATACGGCCTACCGGCCGAGAAGGGGCCGCCGTCTGATGGCACCGGAGAACAACACCCCCGTTCTTGAGGTCTCCGACCTCAGTGTCGACTTCGCCGTCGACAACGTCTGGGTTCCCGCGGTCAAGAAGCTCAACTACTCGATCAAGCGCGGCGAGGTCATGGCGCTCGTCGGCGAGTCCGGCTCCGGCAAGAGCGTGAGCTCGATGTCTGTGCTCGACCTGCTGCCGGCGAACAGTCGGGTGAGCGGTTCCATCAAGCTGAACGGACGCGAGTTGCGTGGTCTGTCGGCAGCGCAGATGCGCGGCATCCGGGGCAAGGACATCGCAGTCATCTTCCAGGAGCCGATGACGGCACTGAACCCCGTGCTCACGGTCGGGTTCCAGATCATCGAGACCCTCCGCATCCACTACGGCATCTCGCCGCACGAGGCCAGGGAGAGGGCGATCGAGCTGCTCCGGCTCGTCGAGTTGCCCGACCCGGTCAAGGCATTCAACTCGTACCCGCACCAGCTCTCCGGCGGACAGCGGCAGCGTGCCATGATCGCCCAGTCGATCGCGTGCGACCCCGGTCTGCTGATCGCAGACGAGCCGACGACGGCGCTCGACGTGACGGTGCAGGCCGAGATCCTCGATCTGATCCGCAACCTGAGCGACAAGCTCGACTCCGCCGTGCTGCTGATCACGCACGACATGGGTGTCGTTGCCGATCTCGCCGACCACGTCGCGGTCATGCGGCGCGGCGAGGTGGTGGAGGCCGGCCCCACGCTGCAGATCTTCCGCGAGCCGAAGCATCCGTACACCATCGCGCTGCTGGATGCCGTCCCTCACCTCGGTCAGGGCGCCGAGGGTCAGGAGATCGACGTCACCGTCGCGTTGGCCGCTGTTGCACTGGCGGAGGACGAAACCCCGACGGGGCTGATGGAGCAGATCGAGGTGAACGAGCGCGCACTCGAAGAGTCGCGCGAGGTGGCGGCCGAACTCGACACTCGTGAAAAGGTGCTCGAGTTCAAGAACATCGTCATCGAGTATCCGGGACACGGCCGGGTGAAGGCGTTCCGTGCAATCGACGGCGTCGACCTCACCGTGCACAAAGGCGAGGTGATGGGCTTGGTCGGCGAGTCCGGATCGGGCAAGACCACGCTCGGCCGGGCTGCGATCGGTCTGCTCCCGGTGACCGCGGGCGAGCTCAACGTCACGGGCGTGAACCTGTCGACGTGGAATCGCAAGCGGGTTCGCCAGGTGCACAAGAACGCGGGCATCGTGTTCCAAGATCCAGCGTCGTCGCTGAACCCGCGCATGACGATCGGCCAGTCGATCGGTGAGCCGCTGATGCTGGCGAAGGGGCTGAAAGGCCGAGCGCTCGATAAGGAGGTGCTCGGCCTGCTCGACAGCGTCGAGTTGCCCAGAGCGTACAAGTCGCGATACCCGCACGAGCTGTCCGGCGGACAGAAGCAGCGCGTCGGCATCGCGCGCGCGATCTCGCTCCACCCCGTGCTCTTGATCGCCGACGAGCCGACATCGGCCCTCGACGTCTCGGTGCAGGCCACGGTGCTCGAACTGATCAAGAATCTGCAGGCCGAATTCCAGTTCGCCTGCCTTTTCGTCACACACGACCTCGCCGTCATCGACGTGCTCGCCGACCGCATCGCCGTGATGCATCTCGGCCGGCTCGCCGAGGTGGGAACCCGCGATGAGATCCTGCGCAATCCGCAAGACCCGTACACGCAACGCCTCATCGCGGCGGTTCCGCTCCCCGACCCGGAAGTGCAGCGGGAGCGGCGCGAACTGCGTGCGCGCATCCTCGCAGCGGGCAGCGACGAGTACGACAACAAGGCGCTCCACCCCGATGCGGGCGAGTACGCGAAGCCGCAGCAGTATCCGGCGGCCGCGGGATACGGCGGGGGCGGCGAGGAGCCCGAGCCGAACGAGAAGCGGCCGATCGACTGACCCGTTTCGCCCATCGAGCTCGTCGAAACCAGGCCGCGGCGCAGGATTCGGCCCTTCGACGAGCTCAGGGCGAGCCGAGCTCCGCCAGCGGTAGACTTCTCAGGGGCGGGTATTCTCCCGCTCTTTCGTGGTGCCCGCCCGCACCGAGTGCGTGAGGCGGCGCATCCGACTTCGGCTTGGTCGCTTCGAAGCGGGCAGGCATCCACTTCATCCCTGCACGCGAGGACAACAGCCATGGCCATCCGCTCCCGTGACGATCTGCGCAACGTCGCGATCGTCGCACACGTCGACCACGGTAAGACGACGCTCGTCGACGCCATGCTGAACCAGACCCACTCCTTCGCCGAGCATGCTCACGTCGAAGAGCGGGCGATGGACTCCAACGAGCTGGAACGTGAGAAGGGCATCACGATCCTCGCCAAGAACACGGCGATCTTGTACAACGGCAAGCATGCGAACGGCACCCCGGTCACGATCAACGTGGTCGACACCCCCGGCCACGCGGACTTCGGCGGCGAGGTGGAACGCGGCCTTTCCATGGTCGACGGTGTCGTGCTGCTGGTGGACGCCAGCGAGGGCCCGCTGCCGCAGACTCGCTTCGTGCTGCGCAAAGCGCTGGAAGCGAAGCTGCCGGTCATCCTCGCGGTGAACAAGACGGACCGACCGGATGCCCGCATCACCGAGGTCGTGCACGAGAGCCAGGACCTGCTGCTCGGTCTTGCCTCCGACATGTCCGACGATGTGCCCGACCTCGATCTTGACGCGATCCTCGACGTGCCGGTCGTCTACGCGTCGGGTAAGGCGGGACGGGCATCCGCCACCGAGCCGTCCAACGGCCAACTACCGGACAGCCCGGACCTGGAGCCGCTGTTCGACGCGATCCTCACCCACATTCCGGCGCCGACATACGACGACGAGGCTCCGCTGCAGGCGCACGTCACGAACCTGGACGCCTCGCCGTTCCTCGGCCGACTCGCCCTGCTGCGAGTGTTCAACGGCACCATCCAGAAGGGCCAGACGGTGGCCTGGGTGCGGCACGACGGTGACACCCACAGTGTGCGGGTCACCGAACTGCTGATGACGAAGGCGCTGGACCGCTACCCGGCCGAGAGTGCGGGCCCCGGCGACATCGTCGCCGTTGCCGGATTCGCCGACATCATGATCGGAGACACGTTGGCCGATCCCGACGACGTGCGACCGCTTCCGGCCATCCACGTCGACGAGCCGGCGATCTCGATGACGATCGGCACCAACACTTCGCCGCTGATGGGCAAGGTCAAGGGCCACAAGCTCACTGCGCGCATGGTGAAGGACCGCCTCGACCGCGAACTCGTGGGTAACGTCTCCCTCAAGGTGCTCGACATCGGGCGACCGGATGCCTGGGAGGTGCAAGGACGCGGAGAGCTCGCGCTGGCCATCCTGGTGGAGCAGATGCGTCGTGAGGGTTACGAACTCACCGTCGGCAAGCCGCAGGTGGTCACCAAGCGAGTCGATGGCAAGGTGCACGAGCCGTACGAGCACCTGACGATCGACGCACCCGACGAGTACCTCGGCGCGATCACACAGCTGCTCGCAGCGCGCAAGGGTCGCATGGACAGCATGGCGAATCACGGAACCGGCTGGGTGCGCATGGAGTTCATCGTGCCCTCGCGCGGCCTGATCGGATTCCGCACCGAGTTTCTCACGATCACACGCGGCACGGGCATCTCCAACGGCATCTCGCACGGCTACGGCGAGTGGGCGGGCCCCATCGTCACCAGGAGCAACGGCTCGATCGTCGCCGACCGTGCCGGGGTGGTCACGCCGTTCGCGATCATCGCCCTGCAGGAGCGTATGACGTTCTTCGTGAACCCGACCGAAGAGGTCTACGAGGGCATGGTCGTCGGCGAGAACTCGCGGGCGGATGACATGGATGTCAACATCACCAAAGAGAAGAAGCTGACCAACATGCGTCAGTCGACCGCTGACAACTTCGAGTCGATGACGCCGTCGCGTCAGCTGACACTCGAGGAGTGCCTCGAGTTCGCCCGCGAGGACGAGTGCGTCGAGGTGACGCCCGAGATGGTGCGGATCCGCAAGGTCGAACTGGACCAGCAGACCAGAGGCCGCGCCGCTGCCCGAATGAAGCGCGAATCCCTTTAGCGTCGTCGCGCATCCCGAGTTGTGCTGCCGGTCCGATCGCCGGCAGCGGACATCCGCCAACCTTGAGGAATGCTTGGAATCACGGATGCCCGCGCAGCAGGCCGCGCTACTTTACCGGTGTCGGCTCTCTGCCGGCGTCGAGCACCTGGAGTCAGCATGGTCAGCACCCGTCGTGCTCTGGTCGCCATTCCGCTCGCCGTGCTGCTGGCCCTCGGGTCGACAGCGGCGTTGTCGGGATGCAGCGTGCAGGGCCTGGTGAAGAACGTGACGCACGGTCACGTCGACCTCGGCGGCAGGTCCGTGCCCGCGGACTTCCCGAAGGCCGTGCCGCTGGCCAAGGGCGACGTGGTCTACGGGGCGTCGGTGGGGTCATCCGACGGCAAGATCTGGAACGTCACGATCAAGGTCAGCGGCCCTGACGCGATCGACGCCGTGAACGCCCAATTCGCCGACGCCGGCTATGAGCAGGACCTGAACAACCGCACCGACAAGGGTGGCACGTCGTCGTTCACGAAAGATCCGTACTCGGTGCTCGTGGTCATCGCGAAGGACTCGTCGAACCGATGGGTCGCCAACTACACGGTGACCCAGAAGAAGTAGCGCGCTGGAACTTGGAGCGAAGGCCATTTCCGACCTTTGCCGCGAGGTCAGCGCCGACGGTCGTCTCGGCCGTCGGTCGTGGTTCAAGCGAAGAGTTGCTCCGCCAGGAAGTGCCCAGGCTCAGGCGCCGGAGGGACCGCGAACACGGCCGATCCGATGTGCGAGATGTACTCGTTCAGGCGGTCGTACGACCCCAGCCGCGTCTGCAGCTTCACGAAATGCGCCGGATCGTTCATGTAGGCGATGAACATGAGGCCGGCATCCAGCTGCCCGAACTGATTGATGCCGTCGGTGTAGTTGTAGGCGCGGCGGAGGATCTTGAGGCCGTCGTTGTTCTCATGAGCGGCGAGCGCGACGTGCGAGTTCTGGGCGATGACATGCGCGCCGTCCGCAGTCTTGGCGAAGTCCGGGGTGTCGAACTCCTTCGTGCCGGTCAGCGGTGCGCCCCCGGACTTGCTGCGGCCGAAGACGGCCTGCTGATCTCCGATGCGATCGGCATCCCAGATCTCGATGTTCATCTGGATCTTGCGGGCGACCTGGTAACTGCCGCCCGACATCCACCCGGCGTCGGGATCGAGCCAGACGAAGTCGCGGTATTCGTCGTCGGTGCGGATGTTGCGAGTGCCGTCCTTGAACCCCATCAGGTTGCGAGGCGTGGTCTGGTTGGCGCCAGCTGAGGCGCGTCCGAAGCCCATCACGGTCCAGCGGGTGCTCACGGTGCCGCGGCCCATGCGGGCGAGATCGCGGATGGCGTGGTAGGCCACTTGTGGGTCCTCCGCGCACGCCTGCAGGCTCAGGTCGCCGCCGGTGAACTCCTTCTGCAGGTTGTCGCTGGCGAGTTCGGGAAGGTGGTCGAGCAGCTTCGGCTTCTTGGCGGCCAGTCCGAACCGGTCGTCGAAGACGCCGGGCCCGAGTCCGAGCGTGACGGTGAGGGCGTTCGGGCTGAGGTCGGCCGCCTCGCCGGTGTCCTGCGGTACGGCGCCCGGACGGGTGGGCTCTACGAGGCCGACCGGCTTGCCCTGCATGAGCTGCGCGATACCGGCCGACCACCTCGCGAACAGCGACTGGAGATCTGTCGCCGTGCTGCCGGCATCCACGTCGAACGTCATGTAGACGCAGTGCCGTTGCGGCTCGGTGCGGATGCCCGCCTGGTGCCCTCCGCCGTAGAACGGGTAGCTCAGTGCCGCATCGAGCGCATCGCCCTGGTCTTTCGGCGTCAGCGCCTGCACGGCGAGTGTGCCTCCCACACCGCCCAGCGCACCGACCGCGAGGCTGCCGGCACCCATGGCGAACAGTCCGCGGCGACTGAGGCGCGACGATTCGTCAGGCTTCGGGGCTGCGGCCTCTTCCTGAGCTTCGGACGCATCGGTCATTGCGCGGTCGCGACCTTCTCGGCAAGGCGGGAGAGCGGGTCCTGCAGGGCCTGCACCGCCTGGCTGAGCGTGTTCGCGTCGCTCGCGCGGAGCTCGGCCGTGTAAGTCTTGTAGCCGCCGATCGCGGACGGGTCGCGATACGCGTCTAGCATGTCGTTCACCTTCTCGAACTGCTTCGCGATCTGTGCCGTGAGGCCCGAGTCGATCTTCGTCAGCCCGGGCTTGAGGTACTCGAACGCCTGCTGCGACCCCTCGACGTTCGCAGCGAAGTCGACGAGGTCGGTGTGGCTGTAGGCCTCCTCCTCGCCTTTGATCTTCGACGACTGAACCTCTTCGAGCAGCCCCGCTGCTCCGTTGGCGAGGTCTTCCGGCTTGTAGCTCAGCGACTTCGCGAGACCGGTGAGCGTGGTGACGTTCTTCTGAAGCTCGGCAGCGAGCTGCTTGGTGCTCTCAGTGATCGCACCGTTCTGCCAGAGGTCGCGTTCGATGGCGTGAAAGCCGTGCCAGCCGACGGAGCTGTCGAGGTTCGATGCCCGCATGTCGATCAGGTAGTCCAGGTTGCCGGCGTTGTCGTTCGCCTTCGTGCCGGGCAGGACGAAGCCGTCGACATCGGACTCGATGCGTTCGTAGAACGGACGCGCCTTTCCGTATGCCTGTTCCGCGGCGGTGACGTCGCCCGAATCGACCGCCGATTTGAGAGCGGCGACACCCTGCACGAGGCCGGCGAGCTGATCGTCGACATAACCCGCGTATGCCGTCGCCCCCTGCTTCAGCAGGGTCTGCACACTCCCGTCCTTCGGGCTGGCGGCCTTTCCGGTGACCGTGAACGGTATGTTCTCGTTCCTGCCGCCAGGGCAGTAGAGCGTGTAGGTGCCGCCGCCGAGGGTGAGCGTGAAGCTCACCGGCTTCAGGCCTGGTGCGAGGTTCTCCTTCTCGCCGATGATCCGCTGGTCGCTCTGCAGTTCGACCTCGGTGATGCCTGTGGCGCTCTCGTTGCGAACGGTGAACGTGATCGGACCTGCCGGGGCGGAGGCGTGGTCCATGGTGCAGGCATCCGCCGATCCGTCGTTCGCCAGAGTGATCTTCACCTGCGATGCACCGGAGGCGGACGGCTTGGTCGCGGAATCGTCGGCGGCGCATCCGGCGAGCAGGAGCGTGGTGCTCACCACCGCTGCGACTGTCGTGCCGATGCTGACGCGACGACGGCTGCTGGGTTGCATTCGGTGTACTCCAGTGGGTCAGGACGCCGTCGGTCGTGCGACGTCGCTCGGGGGTGTGCTCTGGGCGGCATGCGGAGTGCCAGACGGGATGCCAGGCACGGCCGCATGTGAATCTGTCGCCGACAACGAATCGGCAGCCTGCGAATCGGCGGCCTGCGAGAGAGTGCGCCGCGCACGGATGCCTCGCGCGGCGAGCACGATCGCGGCGATCGCGAAGACGAGCGGCAGCCACAGCTTCCACAGCACCGCTTCGCGAGCGGATGCCTGTGCCGCGGCGATCGCGTCGCGTGACACCGCGACGGTCCCGGGCTTGACGGCCCAGGTGCCGCGACCGTCGTCGACGGCGAACGACCGCGGGGCCGCCAGGCCGCCACCTGTGATCGTGACGACCGTGCGCGCGTGGCGTGCGGCATCCACGAGTCCGTCGCCGAAGGTGTAGACCGCCACAGACGTGGTCGTCGTCCAGGACGCCGAGTAGGGGCCGGGTGCGCGCACGGGGTCGATGCCCACCGGAATGCGGCCGCCGTTCAGCTTCACCAGAGCGTCGAGGCCAAGAGAGCCCGGACGTGCGGCGGGATGCGTGATCGTGGTGGACGCCCATGCCCGGTTCGCGCCGTCGTGCGAGGTCGGTGTCGGCCCGGTGAGCGGGAAGGAACCGGTGCCCTGTTTCGTCACCACGAGTCGTGCGCGGTCGCCCTGCGACTGGAAGTGGGCGACACCGCCGTTCGTAAGTGGGACGACCGTGGCGAGGTCGGGACGAGACCCCAGTGGCACGGCGACCGCGAGCACGATCGCAGCTGCTCCGAGGACGGCAGCCGAGACGAGCATCGCTCGCGGCACGGCACGGCCGGTGAGCTTCAGCCGCTTCGGCCACAGGGAGTATGCCAGCACGGGCGCCACGTAGAGCACCCAGCCGAGCACCTCGATGACCCGCGGGTCGGCGGGTATGCCGAGCACGCCGGTGATCAGCGCGGCCTGCACCGAGCCAGGGGGAGCGAGCCAGGAGAGGTCGACCGTGCGCTGCTGCCCGAACGAGATCCAGCCGGCCTCGTGCGCGGTTCGCAGCGTCGTGACGACGAGCCCACCGGCGACGAAGACGAGGAAGACACCGGTGACGGTGAAGAACCGCGAGAGGTTCAGCCGCACACCGCCGGTGTAGAGGCCGATGCCGATCGCAACCGCTGCCGCGATGCCGATCACAGCACCGAGTGCCGCGGCGCCGGCGCTGGTCGATGCCTGGAACGTCGCCAGCAGGAAGACGGAGGTCTCGAATCCCTCCTTGAGCACCGCGAGGAACGCCATGCCCGCCAGTGCCCAGGTCGTTCCCGAGCCGAGGGCGGCGGCCGCCTCCCGCTCCAGCTCCTTCTTCATGGCGCGGGAGTTCTTCTTCATCCAGACGATCATCGTGGTGACGAAGACCACGGCGATGGCGCCGATGATCGCTTCCATGCCCTCCTGCGCGGCCTGGGGAAGGCTCGCCTCGATCGCCTGCAGGATGACGCCGACGGCGATGCTGAGCGCCAGTGCGGCCGAGACTCCGAACCACATGGGTTTCAGCGACGCCCCGTTGCGCTTGAGGAACGCGGCGATGATGCCGACGATGAGCGCGGCCTCGAGGCCTTCGCGAAGGCCGATGACCAGGGTTGCGAGCACAGCGAAGCCTTCGGATTGTGTGGTGGGATTTCGGTAAGGCTAACCTTACCTGGATCGACTGTAAGGGCGAGAGGCTCGGGCTGTCCACTCGTTCGTCACGCTGGATGCGTGCCGGCCGTAATATGGCGCCATGTTGCTGCGCGTGCTCACCGCCGTGATCCTCGGCATCGTCGGGCTCGTCTTCGGCATGCTCGGCACGGTGGTGCACAGCGCCACGATTGGCTCCTGGCAGGCGCCGTGGGGCATCGTGGTCGCGTTGCTCGCGCTCGCCTGCCTGCTGGCCGGGATCCGGCTTCTGGGCGCCGGTCGCCTCTACGCGGCTTGTGCCGCGCTCGGCGCCCTTGTCGCGATCGCCGTGCTGTCGCAGCGGAGTTTCGGCGGATCCGTGCTCATCACGAACGGTGTGCTGGGCTGGATCTGGATGGCCGGTGCCGTCGCGATCGCGCTGCTCGCGGTCCTGTGGCCGGGTGATCGCAGGCGCGTGCAGGCCTCCTGAGCCGGGGCATCCGCCCCACCCACCGTCCGTGTCGCTCCGTGTCGACGCATCGTCTGGCGGCTGCGGACAACGCCCTAGACTGGCATGGCGCTCAAGAAGCCCGAGAGGAGCCAGTGGACCGTGACCTATGTCATCGCCCTGCCGTGCGTGGACGTCAAAGACAGAGCCTGTGTCGACGAATGCCCGGTGGACTGCATCTATGAGGGCGAGCGCACGCTGTACATCCACCCCGACGAGTGCGTCGACTGCGGCGCCTGCGAGCCGGTCTGTCCGGTCGAGGCGATCTATTACGAAGACGACCTGCCCGAGGTGTGGAGCGACTACTACCGCGCGAACGTGGAGTTCTTCGACGACATCGGATCGCCCGGCGGTGCGGCCAAGGTGGGCGTGATCCCGAAGGACCACCCACTGGTGGCGGCGCTTCCGCCGCAGAACCACTGAACCGCGGAACAGGCACGTGACCCGGCCCGACCTGCCCGACTACCCGTGGGACCTCGTGGCGCCGTTCGCGGAACGCGCCCGCAGGCATCCTGACGGCATCGTCGACCTCTCGATCGGCTCGCCGGTCGACCCGACGCCGGAACCGGTGCGCCGGGCGCTGGCCGAGTCGACGGATGCTCATGCCTACCCCCAGACGGCCGGTACCGCTGAGTTGCGCGACGCCATCGTGTCGTGGTTCGAGCGACGCAGGGGAGTGCAGGGCCTCACGGGTGCGAACGTGCTGCCCACCATCGGATCCAAGGAACTCGTCGCCCTCCTTCCTGTGCTGCTCGGGCTGGGGCCGGGCGACGTGGTCGTGCACCCGCGGGCGGCGTACCCGACGTACGCGATCGGGGCGGCGATCGTGCAGGCGACGCCGGTGGCATCCGACGATCCGGCCGAGTGGCCGGAGAGCACGCGGCTGGTCTGGCTCAACTCTCCCGGCAACCCTGACGGGCGTGTGCTCGACGAGCACTTCCTGCGCGCTGCTGTGCTGCGGGCACGTGAATTGGGTGCCGTGATCGCGAACGACGAGTGCTACGCCGAGTTGGGCTGGGAGGGGCGGTGGGCTCGCGAGCCGGTGCCGAGCATCCTTGATCCACGTGTCGTGGCCGACGACGTGTCGGGTGTTCTGTCGGTGTACTCGCTGAGCAAGCAGTCCAACATGGCCGGCTACCGGGCGGCGTTCGTGGCGGGCGATCCGGCGCTGATGGCCAGGCTCCTCACCCTGCGCAAGCATGCCGGGCTGATGCTTCCGGCACCCTTGCAGAGCGCAATGGTGGTTGCGCTCGGCGACGACGAGGCCGTCCGCGAGCAGGTCGAGCGCTATCGGCGCCGCCGCGAAGCGCTGAAGCCGGCGCTGCAGGAGTCGGGCTTCCGCATCGATCACAGCGAGGCGGGGCTTTACCTCTGGGCGACAGCCGGCGAGGATGCCTGGAGCACGATGGGCAGGCTGGCCGGCGTAGGCGTCCTGGCCGGTCCTGGCGTCTTCTACGGCAAGTTCTTCCCGCAGCACGTGCGCTTCTCGCTCACGGCCACCGACGAGCGGATCGATTCAGCAGCCGAACGACTCGCCACGCTCTGAGACAGCGCAGAGGAAGACATCCAGTCGCCCCTTTTGCGGTTTCATTGCGCCGAAAGGAGCGGTCGTTGGTGGGTACGACAGTGGACCACCTTTGCCCGTAGGCTGTACTGGCACGAAGTTCGGCGGTGACTGTGAGGAGGCTCGAGTGAACGCAGGTGGTCACGACGGAGGGGACGGCGACACGCGAGCCACTCTGACGTACCCGGGCGGTACAGCCGAGTTCCCGATCCTGCGCAGCGTCGACGGTGCCTCGAGCATCGACATCTCGACGCTCGCCAAGCAGACCGGCCTCACCTCGCTCGACTACGGTTTCGTGAACACCGCGGCAACCCGCTCGGAGATCACGTTCATCGACGGCGATGCGGGCATCCTTCGCTATCGCGGGTATCCGATCGAGCAGCTCGCGGCGAACTCGACATTCCTCGAGGTGGCCTGGCTGCTCATCCACGGGGAGCTGCCCACCCCCGACGAACTCGGCGACTTCGACGAGCGCATCCGCCGTCACACCCTGCTGCACGAAGACCTGCGCAGCTTCTTCGGCGCGCTGCCGCACGACGCGCACCCGATGTCGGTGCTCTCCAGCGCGGTCTCGGCGCTCGGCACGTTCTACCAGGACTCGCTGAGCATCAGCGACCCCGAGGCGGTGGAGCTCTCCACGATCCGGCTGCTCGCCAAGCTGCCCGTGATCGCTGCCTACGCGCACAAGAAGAGCCTCGGGCAAGCGTTCCTCTATCCGGACAATTCACTGAGCTTCGTCGACAACTTCCTGCGGCTCAACTTCGGCACGCTGGCGGAGCCTTATGAGGTGAACCCGACGGTGTCGCAGGCGCTGGAGCGCCTGCTCATCCTGCACGCGGATCACGAGCAGAACGCGTCGACCTCGACGGTGCGACTCGTCGGGTCGACCCAGGCGAACCTGTTCGCGTCGGTCTCAGCCGGCATCAACGCGCTCTACGGTCCGCTGCACGGCGGTGCGAACGAGGCGGTGCTCGACATGCTGGCGAGAATCCGCGACTCGGGCGAGAGCGTGCACCGCTACGTCGAGCGCGTGAAGAACAAGGAAGACGGCGTGCGCCTGATGGGCTTCGGCCACCGGGTGTACAAGAACTACGATCCACGCGCGAAGCTCGTCAAGGAGAGCGCCGACGCCGTGCTGCAAGACCTCGGCGTGCACGACCCGCTGCTCGACATCGCCAAGGAGCTCGAGCAGATCGCCCTCGACGACGACTACTTCAGCCAGCGCAGGCTCTACCCGAACGTGGACTTCTACACGGGTGTCATCTACAAGGCGATGGGCTTCCCGACACGCATGTTCACCGTGCTGTTCGCGATCGGTCGCCTGCCGGGATGGATCGCGCACTGGCGCGAGCTGAACGCGGACACCGCAACGAAGATCGGCCGCCCGCAGCAGCTCTACGTGGGCGAGGCGGAACGGGACTACCCGGCAGGGAGCTGAGCGGGTTTCAGGACCGACCAAGGGGCGGGTCCTGCACGGGGCCTTCCGCCCAATTCAGGACAGCAAACGCTTTCTCCTAGTGCCTTGATCGCGGTGACCGCTTACAGCCTGAATTGCGTCGACGGAGCAGAGAAGTCGACGCAGCGGAGGTCTGGGGCGGGCGAGCGGTGCTCGCCCGTGTGCGGGGACTACGCAGCCGGGATCAGTGTCAGGGTGTCCTGCGTTGACTTCGCGACGGCATCCGGGCTGAACGCCCACGTTCGCGTTCTGTTGTTCTGCCAGAGCGTGGTCTGGTCCGCATAGTGCGGGTTGAACGCGTGCCCCGAGTCGCCGGTGAGGTTGATCCAGGTGGAGTGGTCGAAGTCGCTCAGGTCGACCACCTGGCGCATCGATGGCACCCAGTTCACCTGGTAACCCTGCGAGGCGTCCCAGCCGACGGCATCCACCACGGATGACGCGCCGCCCAGCTTGTACGGCCCCCGGTTGAACAGCCACTCGATCGGCGCGATGCCTGACTCGCCGAAGCTCTGATTCGTGATTTCGAGCGTGTGGATGTCTCCCCATTTCCATTCAGACATCTCAGGACCCATGAGCTTCACGGCCTCGTGGTACGCCTGATCGGCCGCATACGCGAACATCTCGTCGCGGTCGGTCACGCCGAGACCGTCGTCGACCCACCACGAGGAGTCCTTCTCCTTTGCGAGAGCGTCGACGACCTGGAACCATCGGTCGCCGCCCACCGGTGCAGCACCTGCCGGGAGCTTTCGGGCGAACGCGTCGTGCAGCAGGTTGCGCCAGAAGATGTTGAAGTAGGCTGCAGCGGCGCTGTCTTCGTCGTCGCGGTAATTCCAGTGCTGGAGCAGATCGACGGCGCGCCGCGTTCCGGGGTTGAGTGCGACGGTCTTCAGAATCGGGACGAGCGCCGCCGCGTTGGCGTCGTAGGTGTCTGCATCGATCTTGGACATGTCGGACGACGTGATCTTCCGCCCCGACGCGATCAGCTTCTCGAGGTCGGCGGTGATGCGGTCGGCGCGATAGCCGGCATCCCAGTCCTTCGTGAGATTGGATGAGAAGTCCGGACCGACCGCGGCATTGTTCGCGGTGACGATGAACCCGCTCGACGGGTTGTACACGCTGGGCAACTGGTCGAACGGGATATAGCCGCTCCAGCCGTATGCGCTCGACCAGCCGGGAGTGATCGTGGTGCCGTCGCCCTGCTTGCGGATCGGGATCACGCCCGGCGCCTGGTAGCCGATGTTCCCTTTCGTGTCGGCGTAGAGCAGGTTCTGCGCCGGCACGGCGAACTGGCGGGCGGCGTCGCGGAAGCCCTGCCAGTCGGTGGCCTTGTCGAGGGTGAAGAGAGACTCAGCGGTCGTGCCCGGAGTGAGCGCGGTCCATTCCAGCGAGAGGGCGTACTTGCCGCCCGGAGTGTCGCCGACCGGCCTCTGGTGGCTCTTCACGATCGTGTCGTAGTCGCCTCCCGAGACGATCGGGCCGTGAATCGTGGACCGCACCGTGATGGTCACGGGCTTTCCGCCGGCAACCTTGATCGTCTCCTTGCGCGTGGTGAAGGGAAGCACCTGTCCGTCGTATTCGTAGCCTTTCCCGCTCAGCCTCTCCAGGTAGAGGTCGGTGACGTCAGGACCGAGGTTCGTGAAGCCCCATGCGATGTGGTCGTTGTGTCCGATCACCACCCCAGGCAGCCCCGAAAAGCTGAACCCCGCGACGTCGAACGGGCAGGATGCGCTCACGTGCGCGCAATGCAGCCCTACCTGGTACCAGATGCTCGGAGCGGCCGGCCCCAGGTGCGGGTCGTTCGAGAGCAGCGGCTTGCCCGTTGCCGTGTGCGAGCCGGCGACGACCCACGAGTTGGAGCCGATGTCGTCGCTGTTGATCCCGAGAAGTGCCGGTACCTCGGCGGCGGACGTCTGCACCTGTGACGCGAGCGTCGCGATGTCGTGTGCCGAGGCATCCGCGCTCCTACCGGAGGCCGATGGTCCGGAGCCGAGCAGTGCGGCTGCCGAAGGTGCGGAATCCGCAGGGTCGACTCGCGTGGCGTCTCCGCCGCCGGCATCCGTGATCGTCGGATGCGACGAGTACGGGTATTGCGGATGCAGTTGAGCGATCTGGTCGGGGGAGAGCTTCGTGGCGAGCAGCGCACGGTCGAGCTCGTCCCCGAGGTTGGATCGCAGGTCCCATGCCATCGCCTTGAGCCATGAGACCGAGTCGACCGGCGTCCACTTCTCCGGCGTGTAGCCCGGAGTCTGGAGCCCCAACACCGCGTACTCGAGGGAGATGTCGGCGCCCTTGTGGTCTTTCAGGTACGCGTTCACGCCGTCTGCGTACGCCTGATAGTACGAGAGCGAGGTGGGGTCGAGGTTCTTGACCTCTTGTTCGGCGACTCGCCGCCAGCCCAGCGTGCGGATGAACTCGTCTGTGCCGATCTGGCTCGTGCCGAAGAGCTCGCTCAATCGCCCTGCCGTGACGTGTCGGCGAAAATCCATCTCCCAGAACCGGTCCTGTGCGTGCACGTAACCCTCGGCCAGGAACAGGTCGTGCGTGTTGGACGCCGTGATCTGCGGGATGCCCGCGTTGTCGCGTCGGACCTGAACCTGAGCCTTCAGGCCGGGAATCGAGATACCACCGGTGGTCTGCGGGAACGAGCGAGTGACCGTCCAGAAGCCGAGCACGCCTACGATCACGGCAAGCGTCACGATGATGGCGAGCAGAATTCCCAGAAGGCGCCAGAACGGATGCCGTCGGATCAGGCGGGGTGCATCGGTGCCCACACATCACTCCTTCGTGTCGCCCTCGCCATGCTATCGGGGGCAGGAGCCGGGACGGGGATCGCCCTATGCGTGCAGCGTCGCGTTGAGACGGATGCCCTCACCGCGGCGCTGCAGCACCTCGACGGCTCCAGTCAGCGAGTTGCGACGGAACAGCAGGTTCGGCATGCCGGAGAGCTCGACGGCCTTCACGGTCTGGGGTCGGCCCGCGGCATCCGGAGCGGATCCGACGACCACGACCTTCGTGCCCGCGGTGACGTACAGGCCGGCCTCGACGACGCAGTCGTCGCCGATCGAGATGCCGATGCCGCTGTTCGCGCCGAGCAGCGAGCGCTCGCCGATGGCGACGCGCTGCGTTCCGCCGCCGGAGAGCGTGCCCATTATCGAGGCGCCACCGCCGATGTCGGATCCGTCGCCCACGACGACACCCTGCGAGACGCGTCCCTCGATCATCGAGGCGCCCAGCGTGCCCGCGTTGTAGTTCACGAAGCCCTCGTGCATCACGGTGGTTCCGGGGGAGAGGTGGGCGCCGAGACGCACCCGAGAGGCATCCGCGATGCGCACGCGGTCGGGCACGACGTAGTCGAGGAGTCGCGGGAACTTGTCGATGCCGCCGGCCTGGATGCCCCCTCGCTGCAGCGAGGGCCGCAGGCGCGCGTAGTCGTCGGGGTGCATCGGGCCCGCGTTCGTGAACGCCACGATCGGCAGGTGGGCGAAGAGGCCGTCCAGGCTGATCGCGTTCGGGCGCACGAGGAGGTGGGAGAGCAGGTGCAGCCGCAGGTAGGCATCCGGTGTGCTGCCGATCGTCGCGCTCAGGTCGATCTCGACCGCGCGGGCATCCACGCGTACGTTGCGCCGGGCATCCTCTCCGGTGGCGGCTTCGAGCTCGGCCGGCACGATCCACGGCTCCCGGCCGGCGGGCATTCGACCCAGTTGCGGCTCCGGATACCAGGTGTCGAGCACCGTGCCGTCGCCGGCGACCGTGACCAGGCCGTATCCCCAGGCGTGGGTCGCTACGGTCGACGGGGCGTCGGCGGGCATGGCGGCATCGGCGGAGGCTGCGGGCATGGCTCTAGATTAGTGGGGTGCCTCTGGACCTCACGGCCGGCCCGGTCGACCTCACCCGTACCATCTGCGACATCGAATCCGTCTCGGGGAACGAGAAGCAGTTGGCGGATGCCATCGAGCACGCCGTGCGTGCTCTCGACCATCTCGAGGTCACCCGGGTCGGGAACAACATCGTCGCCCGCACGAACCTGGGCCGCGAGAAACGCGTCGCCATCGCCGGCCACATCGACACCGTTCCGGTGCACGACAACCTGCCCACACGGTTCGAGACCCTTGCAGGCGTGGACTACCTGTGGGGGCGCGGCACGGTCGACATGAAGGCCGGAGCGGCCGTGCAGCTCTCGCTCGCGCCGCAGCTGGTCGATCCGCGCTACGACATCACGTGGCTCTGGTACGACAACGAGGAGGTCTCCTCCGACCTGAATGGCCTCCGGCGGCTCTCCGTCGAGCGGCCTGACCTCGTCGAGGCGGATTTCGCCATCCTGGGCGAGCCCAGCGGGGGAGAGGTCGAGGGCGGCTGCAACGGAACGCTCCGGGTCGACGTGCGAACCACCGGCCTGCGCGCGCATTCGGCACGCCCCTGGGTCGGGGACAACGCGATCCACAAGGCTGCGCCCGTTCTGCAGACCCTCGCCCGCTACACGCCGCGGGAAGTGCACGTGGACGGGCTCGTGTACCGCGAGGCCCTGAATGCCGTGCTGATCAGCGGGGGCGTTGCCACCAACGTCATCCCCGACGAGTGCGTCGTGCACGTGAACTACAGGTTCGCGCCCAGCAGGTCAGGCGAAGAGGCGGTGCAGATCGTGCGCGACCTGTTCGGCGAGCACCACGTCACGGTCGTCGACCTCGCCGAAGGCGCACGTCCGGGGCTGGACACGCCGTTCGCGCAGGAGTTCCTGTCGGCGGTGGGCGCGACGGCAAGGCCGAAGTACGGGTGGACGGATGTCGCGCGATTCGCCGCACTCGGCATCCCCGCCGTCAACTACGGGCCCGGCGACCCGTTGAAGGCGCATGCGGATGACGAGCGCGTGGCGCTGTCGGAGATCGTGGCCTGCGAACAGGGTCTGCGCCGCTGGCTCACGGCCTGATGACGCGACCCTGTGACGACGACGCTGTGACGACAACACCGTGACGACGACGATGACGCCGATGGGCTCGCGGTGACGGGCGCCGACACCGGCTACCTGGTGCTGAGACCGAGAATGCTGCCTGCGAGCATCCGTCTGCGTTATCGCCTCACGCCGTGGTGGGTGAAGGTCATCGTCGTCTATCTGCTCGCACGGCTGGTGAGCACGGTGATGCTCCTCGTGCTGGCGAGCGTGCAAGGCCCCAATCCGTGGACCGGCGCTCATCCCGGGTACTTCGACTACGCGTCCATCTGGGACGGCCGCTGGTACGACATCGTCGCGGAGGCCGGGTATCCGAAGGCCCTTCCGATCGGCGCAGACGGCACCGTGCAGCAGAACGCGTGGGCGTTCCTGCCGGCCTACCCGTTCCTGGTGCGCCTGGTCATGACGATCACGTTCTTGCCGTGGTCGCCGGCCGCAGTGCTCGTCTCGTTCGGCTTCGGGCTCGGCGCCGCCCTCGTGTTCTACCGGCTGATGGCCCTGCGCCTGCCAGGGGCGACGAGCCTCTTCGCGACCGTGATCTTCTGCGTCGGTCCTACGTCGCCGCTCTTCCAGCTCGCGTACGCCGAGTCGATGTACCTGTTCTTCCTCATGCTGGCGCTGTACCTGCTGCTCAGACGTCGGTACTGGTGGATGCTCGCCCCCGTGCTCGTGATGGCCTTCACACGTCCCAGTGGGCTGGCCTTCGCCCTCGCGATGGGCTTCCACGTGGTGTACCGCTGGGTGGTGCGGCGGCGCGACGGCTTTTCGCTGCGGGAGCGCGTGGCATCCGTTGTCGTCATGGTCGTCGCGGGTGCGTCGGGGATCGCGTGGCCCGCGATCGCTGGCCTGGTCACCGGAGTTCCCGATGCGTACACCGCGACGGAGCTGTCGTGGCGCGCCGACTACATCGGGCATGTGCACCTCATACCGTTCACCCCGTGGGTCCAGGCCGCCCAATGGTGGTTCGGCCTGTTCCTGCAGACCTCGCCCTGGCTGGGCTACATCACGCTCGCGACGGTGGTCGCGCTGTTCGGCATCTGGATGTTCGCGCCGTCGGTGCGCAGGCTCGGCGTCGATCTGCGTTTCTGGTCGGTCGCCTACGCGCTGTACCTGCTGGCGGTGTTCTTTCCGCAGTCCAGCACGTTCCGGCTGCTGGCGCCGATGTCGCCTCTGGCCGGCGCGATCGCTTCACCGAAGAGCAGAACCTATCGGATTGTGGTCGTCGTGCTCTGCCTCGCACTGCAGTGGGGATGGCTGCTCGTGTGCTGGGGTGTGGACGGTCTGGACTGGTCACCGCCGTGAGGCGATTTCCCAGCAGTTCATCAGATGTCGGATAATAGAGGGACATCCACGAAAGGGGAGCTACATGGCGGCCATGAAGCCGAGAACCGGAGACGGACCCATGGAGGCTGTGAAGGAGGGGCGCCTCATCATCGTGCGCGTCCCCCTTGAAGGTGGAGGCCGGCTCGTCGTCTCGGTCAATGACGCCGAGGCTCAGGAGCTTCACGATGTGCTCGGAGCGGTCATTTCGGGCAGCTGACGCCTGCGCAACAAAGCACCACACGAACGAGAGCGGATGCCTGTGGGCATCCGCTCTCGTTCTGCGTGCGCCCCGCGAGTGAAGGGCCCCGCGAGTGACGGCGCCCACGAGTGAAGGCCCGCGTGTGAAGGGCTGAGAGTGAAGGGCTGAGAGTGAAGGGCTGAGAGTCGGCTCAGTCGCCGAGTTTGGTGAGCTGAAGCAGACCGTCGCCCACCGTGCTCAGCGCGCTGACGACGGCAGGCGACGCGGCGATCTCGGTGACGAGCGTGCGGAAGCCGGTGGTCACCTCGTCGCGTTGAGCGGGGTCGGCGACCCTGCCCTTCCACAGGGCGTGCGCGACGAGCACCGTGCCTCCCGGACGCGCCAGGCGCAGCGCGTGCTCGACGTACTCGATCGCGCCGGCGGGGTCCGCGTCGACGAACACGATGTCGTACGCGTTCTCGTTCATCCTCGGAAGCACGTCCCGGGCACGGCCGGTGATCAGCCGAACGCGGGCAGGCTGGATGCCCGCCTCGGTGAAGTTGGATCTGGCACTGTGCAGATGGTCGGGTTCGACGTCGATCGAGGTGAGCGTGGCCGAGGATCCACCGCGCAGCAGCCACAGGCCGGACACCCCGACGCCGGTGCCCACCTCGAGGATGCTGGTGGCCCTCGACGCGGCGGCGATCACGGCGGACTGCGCACCGATCGCCGGCGCGACGGGTTCGACGCCGACCTCGAGGGACTGCGCCCTCGCCGCCTGAATCGATTCCGGTTCGGCGACGATATCGTTCGCGAACTTCCAGCTCTGATCGTGAAGTGACACGCAGGCTCCTTCCTCGGGCTCAACACTACGGCCATGCAGGCCGGGTTCCCGGCTGCCGCGCTCAGGGCATGAGGAGCCGTGCGGTGGGTAACGAGATGGTGATGACGCATCCAGTGTGCAGCCGCTCGGGTTACTCTTTACGGGTGTTCGGTTTGACCATGGAGAAGCTGGTGATCATCGCGGTGATCGCCGTGTTTCTCATCGGACCCAATCGGTTGCCGAAATACGCCGCCATGCTGGGGCAGTGGGCGCGCAATCTGAGAAACCTGGCCACCAACGCGACCGAGAAGATGCGCGAGGAACTGGGGCCCGAGTTCGATGACGTCGACTGGCGCAAGCTCGATCCCCGGCAATACGATCCGCGCCGCATCATCCGTGACGCCCTGCTCGAAGATGAGCCGGCTCCCACGCTGAGCAGGCCGGCCAAATCCACGCGGCTCGACGACGGGGCGCTGCCTCCGTTCGACAGCGAAGCGACCTGATTCCCGCGGGGCCGCGGGCGCCGTTCCTGGCGCCGCCGCATCCGTCCACCGAGTGCCTGCTGACAGAGCTACCCGCGTGGTGGAGCCGCGGTAGGTGCTGTCCGAAAGCCGCATCCGTTCACTGAGCGAGCGTCAGTGAGTCGAAGTTCGGTTCCGGCTGCGCACGCTGGAGCGGAAAACGCACGATCGGTCGGACGCTTCTAGTTGTACCCGGCCAGGACGTTGGTGGCGGCGAGCCTGGTTGAACGAACGAGAACCTCCGAGTGGGA